>JAFQQW010000063.1 GCA_017410375.1 Clostridia bacterium
CAGAGTGCGAAAAAGGAAGTTATATTTTGACAATTTGAATTCGTCGGCGTACAAAGGTACGGTAGAGTTCAAATTGGTAAAAAGCAAGCAATGGAGCGGAATCCTCGATGGATTCCGCTCCATTTAACATCAGTTCGTTCCTTAAGATTCTTTAGGGGTGCTGTCCAAATCTTTGATTTGGCTAACAGTCCCCTATGCAACAGTGTTCTAAATCTCTGATTCGGGCAACGCCACTGCCACTTCACTTCGTTCGTTCAGAATGACATTGCTTGCGGTAGAACGACTTTTTCGACGGTCTGAAAGGATGCCAAGGCATCCTCTTTTCATTATTTTATAGGTACAAGCTTGATGCCGGAAGCACGAGTGGTAAGTCCCGTGCACTTGATGCGTAAAACATCGGTTGCGGTAAGCTCCGCTTCGCCGATTTCAATCCAGCCTGCATCCGCTTGAACACCATCAAAGGGAATAAGCGCCACAGAGCCGACAACCGATTCGGTACCGTCTGCCTTTACAAGCAGAATATTTTCCTGGTTTTTGTTGTTTACATGGGGCAATCTCCAGTAATAAACCTTGTATTTACCCGCCTTTATACCATCCGGCTTAAAATCTGCATAGTCACCGCTTGTCTGGGAGAATTTATGATATGTTCCCTGATAATTGGGTGCAGCAGACGAATCTTTCCAGTCACCGACATACTCCGGAGCAATGATAATTTCGCCCGGTTTGCTTTCATTATCCACCTGCTGTGTGTCTATGCTAACTGCCGCAACACCATTGGAAGCTGCTGCCGACATCGGCTGATTGAAAAGGGTTCTTTCGGGGTTTTCTGCATCAGCTTTGGTCTGCCATACACGAACATAATCTACAATTTGTGCCGTGCCGTGGGCATCATCTTCAATAGAGCCTGCCCAACTTAAAACGGCAGAAGACAAGTACGGGAACAGCGGAATATGGGCATTTGCGTTGGTATATCTTGCAATTTCCATACCGTCAAAATAGTAAATCAATTCCGCTTCCGTCCATTCCAACGCATAGGTATGATAATCCTGCGACAAATCATAGCCTGCACGGTATGCTCTTGTGTTGGATTTATGCTCACCTGTTTCATAATGATGATATGTGGGACACACTTCATTGGGATAATGTCCCTCGTTGATATCAATTTCAAAGTTTTGTGTGCTGTCCGAAACCAGTCTCGGATGTGTCATCAGCCAGAATGCGTTATTCAAACCGTTTGCGGCACAAATTTTGTATCTTGCTTCAAAATAACCGTAGCTCTGGCGGAACACATCGGGTTTCACCCACATATGTGCGGTAGTCCATTCTTTATCGGCTTTCTTTTCTTTTTTGGTGAGCATATAAAGACTTCCGTCTTTCACTTCTAAGTTTTCGGGACCTCTTGTGGATTTAATACCACCGCCATAGGGATATTTATCCGATTCCCAAACATCAAAGTTCACGCCATCGCCCAAGAACTCGTCATTAAAAGTCATAACCCATTCTTTGTCAGACGGAGGGCCTGCCCATACAAAGCTCTGCATAAACCGCTTTAAGATAACCGCGCCCTGCGCTCTTGTTGCGTTTTCCATAGGCGATACAGTAGTATCGGACGTACCCTTAATAATGCCTGTCTGAATTAAGTATTTCAGTGCGTCTTTTGCCCAATCCGAAACGGATACAGTATCGGTAAAGTCTGCCCAACTGTCGGGCAATGTTTTTACCCACTCGTCATTTCGTTTGGTCGCTTTGATAGCATTATAGGTAAAGAGAGCCATTTCCTCACGGGTAATGGGTTGTTCGGGCTTAAAGCCGTCATCGGTCGGTAATCCATTTAAAAGTCCGTTTGCCTTTGCGGTTGCAACGTAAGGCGCATACCAGGCATCTTGTGCTACATCTGCAAAAGATTCGTCGTTTACCATTTCATATTTCATGGCACGGTCTAAAATGGTTACATATTCGGCTCTTGTAATTTGCGCTTCGGGGTCAAATTCAGTTTCCGAAACACCCGAAACAAGACCTTCATTTGCCATATATTCCACATCGTAATGTGCCCAATGGTCTTTCATATCGGTAAACTTGTCTAAAGATGCCATATTGGCTTTTTGCGCCAGATACACAGATTCGCTATCCTGACGGGGTGTTACATAACGGGTTTGCCATACCGCTGCGTTACTGTCGGGGTTGGACACATCGTCGTTTATAATCTCAAAAGCAACGGTAGATGCGCGTGTATTGGTGTTTTCCGTACCGGTTCCGGTACATTCTAACAGCACATAATCTTCACTGTTGCCGCCAAAATCAAAAGTACCTAAAGTTACCCACTGACTTTCTGTGATAGATGTGGGATCTAAATGAAATTCATCTTTTTTGCCGTTGTGGAATACGGTGTATTTTACATCGGTCGCCTGATTTGCCGACCAGTAAAGCAGATAAACAGAGATACGCACATTGCAGTCTGCCATAATGTCGGGATTGTACTCTACATAAGCCTCGGGACCTGCACCGGGAACCCACAAGGAGTTTGGTGCCTGTGTCAAGGGGCCTAAAACCGCAGAAGACCAGCTCCAGGGTCCGATAAACACACATTTCCCCATTGGATCTGCATCAATTTCGTTGGAAAGGGATGCGTCACCGGGGGTTGTTGCTTTCTGTTCTTCTTCCATTTTACCTGTTGCCTCCTTATCGGTTGGTACAAATTTTACAGCTGTCGCGCGCGTGTTGTTTCCTCTTGCAGTAAGCAACACATTTTCGTCACCCGAACCTGCAAAATCAAACACACCAATGGAAACCCAGCCGGGTTCTACCGTTTCATCCGTAGCAGTTTGTGCATACACAAATGTTTCGGATTGCTTACCGTTGTGGTTGACCGTAAACACCAGCTTTGCCGCATTGTTCACATGAAAAGGTACCCAGTAATACAGTTCATAATTGCCTTTTTTCAAGCCATCGGGCGCAAAGGTTACCGACGCTTCGGGACTTGCAAAGAAATTAGAAGAACCATCATAATTTTTGATTGCGGTAGACTCGGTCCAATCGCCTGTTTTCTCTGCCTCCTTAACCGAAACAATGATTTCCCCCTTAAAGGTTTCACTTACAATTTCCTGCTCCGACGCTTTGCTTGCTGCAAACACGGGCAAGCAAGAACAAAGCATTAAAATGGTTAAAATCGTTGCAATACATTTTTTCATCGTTATCCATCCTTTTTATTATTTTATCGGTACAAGCTTAATGCCCGAAACCCTGGAAATACCGCTTACATAATTCAGCCGCAAAATATCTTTGCTTGTAAGGTCTGCTTCGCCGATTTCCACCCAACCCGGCTCTGCTGTTGTGCCGGGGTTTGGTATAAGTGCCACAGAGCCCACAAGTTCTTCGGTGCCGTCAGGCTTTGCCAGGAATATATTTTCCTGCGGTTTGTTGCTTTCGTGCGGTAAGCGCCAGAAATAAATCTTGTATTTGCCTGCCTTGATACCGTCTAACATAAAGTCTGCACGGCTGTCTTTTCTCTGGCAGAACAAATGGCCTTGTCCTGTGTGCCCCGGCACTGCTATAGAATCCTTCCACTCACCTGTTGTTACGGGCGCAAGAATGATTTCACCCGGATAGGTGGTGTTGTCTACAATCTGTTTATCAATAAACACACCCTTGATACCTGCAAATTCTGCAGGCACAACCGGTCGGTTAAATGCCGTTTTATTCGGATCGTTTACATCTTCGGGTCTTTGCCATACACGCACATAGTCAACAATCTGTGCACTGCCGTGTGCTTCTTCCCCTGCGATGGAGCCTGCCCAGCTTAATACTGCCGAGGACAGATACGGGAACAACGGAATTGTTGCATTTTCGTTTTTGTATCTTGCAATTTCCTTATTGTCAAAATAGTAAATCAGCTCATCGGGATTCCATTCAAGTCCATAGGTATGATAATCTTCCGACAAATCATAAGTCGCTCTGTAGGGTTTGGAATAGGAATTATGCTCGCCCGTATTGTAATAGTGGTAAGTGGGACAAACTTCGTTGGGATAATGCCCCTCGTTGATATCAATTTCAAAATTCTGACTGTAGTCCGAAACCATTGCCCCCGAGGTCATAAGCCAGAACGCGTTGTTGATACCGTTTGCCGCACAGATTTTGTAGCGGGATTCAAAATAACCGTAAGCCTGACGGAATACTTCGGGTTTTACCCAAATGTGTGCCGTTGTCCATTCTTTGTCGGCTTTTTGTTCTTTTTTGGTAATCATATGCAAAACGCCGTCTTTTACTTCGACATTATCAGGACCTCTTGTGGAAGAAATGCCGTTGCCGTACGGATAATTATCCGACTGCCACACATCATAATTCAAGCCGTCACCGAAAAATTCATCGTTAAAAGTCATAACCCATTCTTCGTCTGTCGGCGGACCTGCCCATACAAAGGACTGCATAAAGCGTTTTAAGATAACTGCACCTTGGGCTCTTGTTGCATTTTCCATAGGTGACACGGTGGTATCGGATGTACCTTTGATGATACCTGTCTGAATCAAATATTTAAGCGCTTCTTTTGCCCAATCGGACACAGATTGGGTATCAGAGAAATTTGCCCAGCCGTCGGGCATAGATTTTACCCATTCATCGTTACATTTGGTTGCTTTTATGGCATTATAGGTAAAGAGTGCCATTTCCTCACGGGTGATGGGCTGTTCGGGTTTGAAACCGTCATCGGTGGGCAAGCCGTTTAGGAGTCCGTTTGCCTTTGCGGTTGCAACGTAAGGGGCATACCAGCTATCCGCCGAAACATCTGTAAAGCTGTCTCCGTTTATAATTTCGTAACCCATTGCTCTGTCTAAAATGGTCACATATTCAGCTCTTGAAATCTTAGCTTCGGGGTCAAAGGTATCGTCCGAAACACCCGAAACAAGACCTTCAAACGCCATATATTCCACATCGTAATGTGCCCAATGATCTTTCATATCCGCAAACTTGTTCATAGGTGCCATCAAGTAGGTTTGCGAAACATAAACAGATTCGCTGTCCTTATCGGGCGAAACATAGCGGGTTTGCCAAACCGCACCGGGGTCGTCTGCATTTTTGGCATCATCATTCATAATTTCAAAAGCCACGGTGGATGCGCGGGTATTGAAGTTTGCTTCTTCACTCTTTACACATTCCAAACGCACATAATCTTCATCGTTACCTCCGAAATCAAAGGTACCCAAAGTTACCCACTGACTTTCGGTGATGGAGGTCGGGTCTAAATGGAATTCGTCTACTTTGCCGTTGTGATACACTTCGTACTTAATATCATTCACCTGCGACTGTGGCCAGTAAAGCAGATAAACAGACACACGCACATTACAATCAGCCAAAATTTCGGGACGGTATTCTACATACGCCTCAGGACCTGCGCCTGCAATCCACAAGGAATAGGGCGCAACCGTCATAGGACCTGTAAGTGCACCGGAATAATCCCACGCACCAACATAGTAACAATGTCCCGAAAGGTTAGAATCAATGGAATGGGAAAGCCTCGCCGCACCCGGCTCTGCCTGTTCGGGCGCCTCTTCTTCAACAGGAATTTCTTTGCCCAGCGCTTCCTTGGTGGTGGGTACAAATTTCACCGCTGTTGCACGGGTGTTGCCCTCTAACGCTTTCAGATACAGATTTTCCTTGCCTTTGCCCGCAAAATCAAACACACCGAGAGACACCCAGCCTGCTTTTTCCTCTTCCCCTGCATCAATTTTAAAATGTGCATAGGTTTCGCTTTGTTTGCCGTTGTGATTTACGGTAAAATGCTGGGTTTTGTTGTTGGGATGCAATATTACCCAATAGTAAATCTCATAATTTCCTTTCTTCAAGCCTTTGGGTGTGAAAGTAATTTCCGATTCTGGACCTGCAAAAGCGGTCGGCTTGCCGTCGTAATTCAAAAGCCCCGATTCTTTCCATTCCCCTGTTTTTTCTGCCTGGGTATGGGAAACAATGATTTCGCCATCAAAGGCTTCTTCTGTCATTTCCTGCTTTGCACCGTCGCTTGCCGCAAACACGGGCAAGCAGGAGCAAAGCATACACAAAACAAGTAGAAAAGCTATACTTTTTTTCATATTTCATCCTCCTTTTTTTCATAATACACTATATCCATTTGTTTGTATTTGGAAAATATTAAACTTTTTTTGTACAATAGTAAATATAAACACCCCGCATTTTTAGCAGGGTGCAATTTTAAACAGGTAAACCTACTTTAATGCGATATTTCATACATTTAAAATACTGTTCTTTAAACTGTGAACGTTCAATCATATCCTTACAGCAAAGCTCTATATTGTCTAAAGAATTGATGTATGTTAAAGGCATATAACGGTCGGTAAGCTTGATAACAAGTGCATCCAGCTCTGCCCAGATTTCGTTACCGCTTTCATTATGCAAAAGCGCATCATAATACTTTAAAAACAAGCCTTCAAGCTGTATTAAATCTCTCCCGTATTCAATCAGTCGCACACTCTCGTTAAGCCGTCTGCCAAACACGTCTGTTCTGCGCTTGTAAAGCTCTACGGGATTTACCGCTTCTTTTAAGGAAGCCACATACGTTGTGCCGAATCTTAAGAAATGTTTTTTGCGGATATTCTGAATTTTTTCGAGTGCTTTGGTGTAGTTTAAAACACTTTTTTCAGCCTCGGCTATGGCTTTGCCCTTTAAATGGTCGTCAAGCGGAAATTCCTCTTCCGGCTTTGTGCCGTCCCAGTAACGCATTTTAATCAGCACACAATCGTTTCGGAACGAGCGAAAGCTTGTGATGAATTTGCAAGCCTCTTCACAAAGCGCATATACCTCTTTCATATCTTCTGCCATGTCGCCGTAGCGGTCTTTAAAATAAGTTTCTTCCAATGCAGAAATGTCAGCGTTTACATCATTGCAAAGAGTTGCGTATGTAGTCTGCGTGAGATTTCTTAATCCCCATTCTAACATAGGCAGATGCATATAGGTCATACCGCGCACACCCAAATCATAATAGTGGCGGATATCATGTGCCATGGTTTTGGTGAAAAGAAGAGGCATATCCTCAAATTTAGATACATTGTAGTATTCACCAATCATAATCGGAATGTCCTTCCAGCCCTTTAAATAATCCTCATAGTAGCTGTTTATGGAGCAGTCTGCATCATCAAAGGTATGAGCGTAACACCGCAGAATCGGATAATACACAATATAATCCAGTCCGTCGCTGATGATGTTTTCGGGGATTGGATTTTCAGGTGGCTTTAAGGTATCTGTACCCTCGTAAGAACAAAGAACAAGCCGCACATTGCGGTCTAAAACCTTTTCGTCCACCGCCCTGTTGATGCGTTTTCGCAAATGCGAAATTAAATTTAGCGCTCTATCCGAGCCGTTACCAAGTTTTTTACAGTTCTCACACTGACAGCTCTTTGTCCAGATGTCAAGAGGCCAGATATCCACACGGTCAGCCTCGTACCATTCACGGTTTAAGTATTCTAACAAATCATCTGCCAGGAAATCCAAAAGCGATTCGTTGCTCATACAAAACTGTGTCCAGAGGGCATTTTCCTTTGTTCTTTCGCTCTCGTAATCCAGGCCGTACCACTCATTATGCTCTTCCCAGAGGGTTTTACCGCTTTTTAACACACGGTCAGGATTTAAAAAGGTATCAAACACATGTCCACCCATTTTAAACTGCATGCAAAGCTTTTTCTGTAATGCCGCAGTGTGCGGACGGTAACAAGAAAGATTCATTTTGTTTCTTGCCATCCATTTCCACAGCTTTGTGGAATCCTTTAAAAGTCCTTCAAAATCAAAACCGCGTCCTAAGGTCATAGATGGCGTAAATTCGATTGGTTTTTCGGGAAGAATCAGCTTTTCAACCGCCGAAGGCACGATTTCATCCTCGGGATTTAACCAGCGAATCCCCTGTAATTTCAGAAAATCATACGCTCCGTACAAAACGCCGGCTCTGCCGCTGCCGCAAATCAAAACATCACCGTCGGTAACGGAAATTTTATAACTCTCACCATCAGATAAAACATCGTCTGTTTTTAAAAAAATGTTTATTCCTTTCCCTTTTTCTGCCGAAAAAGAGGTGGAAAAGCCAATTTTTTTCAAATAAGTCAGGAGTTCGGTTGCCGCATAGCACACGGTACAACGGGTTGCTCTTTTCTTTTCAAAACGGAACCTGATTTCCTTTTCTTCGTTTGCCCAAAGATAAAGATTGGTTTCTGCCCCTTCATAAGGAACCACTACATGAACATTCATATATCCACCCCATTTTTTCACATTGGTTTTGCAAGCTCGTCCAGTTCACCGGGCGAAAAGCCTTCGTATTTTTTAAAGGTCCGGATAAAGTTTGCATAATCCCGAAAGCCCGATAAAAAGCAGGCTTCTTTTACGCTTTTACCCGAATAAAGATACTTTTTGGATTCGGCAATTTTACGCAAGGTCAGATACTGTTTAATCGTCAGCCCCGTCTCCTCTTTGAAAAGACGGTTTGCGTAGTCGCCATTTACAAAAATACGGTCAGTAATTTCCGAAACCGAGGCCGTTTTAAAGCTTCGCTCGATTTGTTGCATCACTCTGTCACAATAATTGATTTCTTCCGTATCTATATACACTGTCCGCTTTGGATTTTCGAACCGTTTTTGCAAAAAGGACAAAATATTCACAAACACAGAAAGACCTGTTAAGCCATCTTCATCCTTTTCCGCCTCTTTATAAGCAGAAATAAGCGCCATATATTCCTCGTGCTGTTCTTCGGTTAAGTTTACGGCTCTGTCTTTTTTTGTCGGGTCTGTGATAAACGAAAGGTCTGTCTGCACGGGACATAAAACCCCGACCAAATCCAAAACCGATTCGGTAAAGTTTATAATGCACCGTTCATACTCCACATTTTTCCGCACAAGCACCTTATGCGCCTGCACTCTTGGGATGATAATCAAATCTCTGTGTCCGCAACGGAAAAACTCACCGTTTAACATAAACCCCTTTGCACCACTGATGTTATAGTACACCTCATATCCGCTATGCAGATGCGGAATGTTATTAATAAAACTCAGTTCCTTTTTGCAATGCGAAACTTCAATATCTTTTTCCACACAAATGTAGCTTGGATTTCTTTCAATCATGTTCATACACCGTTATTCCGTTAATAATTGTTTTATCAATCACAATATTTTCATCAAAAATAACAATATCGGCATCTAAGCCTTCTTTAATATCCCCTTTTGTGTCAAAGCCCATGATGCGTGCAGGGGTTTTGGTTGCCATATACACCGCTTCTTCTGTGGGAATTTCCATTAAATCCCGAACGGTGCGCACCAGTCTGTCACAAAGACACACACTTCCTGCAAAAGCGGAACGGTCCAAAAGCTTTGCAACGCCGTCTTCAATTACGACCTTCATGCCGTCCTTTAAACCGCCCAAAATGCTCTCGCCGTCTCCCATCCCTGCACCGCGCATGCAGTCGGTAATCAGAGCGATATGATCTCTGCCCTTGATTTTATAAATGAGCTTCAGCAAATCCTGCGGAAGATGAATACCGTCGCCGATAATTTCAACCGTCATGTCATCAATCAGGTATGCCGCTTCTACAATGCCTGCATAACGGAACGCATTTTTCCGATGTACAATGCTGGTGCAGGAATACAGATGGGTCACATGAGTAAAGCCGTTTTCAAAAGCCTCACGCACGCAGATGCTGTCCGCATCACTGTGTCCGATTGCGGCAAGTACGCCTTTTTTCCGAAGATATTCACCAAATTCCTTTGCACCGTTTTTCTCGGGTGCACCGCTCCAACGCAGGACAGAATCCGAGGAAGACAAAATTGCTTCATATTCTTCCGGGTCAAAATCACGCACAAAACGTTCATCCTGTGCACCTTTCTGACTCATGGCAAAGTATGGACCTTCTAAATGAAGCCCCGGCATATTTGCACCGCTGTGCGGTTTGTTCTTTAAGCTGTCAAAGGTTTTGATGGCATTTGTCATGCTTTCGTTTGAGCCTGAAGTAATGGTGGGCACAATAGTGGTTGCACCATGCTCAGCATGCACTCTGGCAGCGGTAAAAAAAGCTTCTTCCGTATTATCCAAAAAGTCACAACCGCCCGCGCCGTGGGTATGCATGTCAATAAAACCTGCAGACACATATTTTCCCGAAGCATCTATGACAGTATCGCAAGGCAAGTCTTCTTTTGTAACTGCTGTAATTTTGCCATTTTCAAAATACACATTGCTGTCTAAAAGCTTACCGTCTGCAATCACTTTTCCGTTAGTAATTTTAGTAGTCATGTTCTCACCTTATTTCAACAAATCAGCAATAAGTGCACTGCTGTCCGCATCTAAGTACATAATGGAATTGTCGTTTACACGCATTGCGGTTGCAGGGCATTTTTCAGAAATTTCGCCCGTTACCGTTTCCTTAACGGCATTTGCTTTGGTGGGTGCAGGAACTACACAGAATTTATAGGTTGCCTTCATTAAGGTCGGAATGGTAAGGGTCATTGCATATTCGGGAACCTGATTCAGGCTTTCAAAGCAACCATCATGCACCTGCTGGTTACGGCACATTTCATCAAGGCTAACGCGTTTTACCGTTTCGGGGTCATTAAAGAACGCCACATGGGGGTCATTGAATGCAATGTGTCCGTTTTCACCGATACCCATGCAAACGATATCTGTGGGATGATCCTTTAAAAGCTTTGTGTATCTTGCACATTCCTCTTCCGCGTCGGTTGCCGCAGGATTGATTAAGTTTACGGATTTAAAAGGAACCAAATCAAAAATATACTGCTTTAAGAAATTGCTGAAGCACTGGGGTGCATCGGCAGGCAAACCAATATATTCATCCATGTGGAACGCATTGATTCTGTTCCATTCAATTCCCTCTTCACGCACCAGATAATAAAGCATATCGTTTTGGGACGGTGCTGCCGCAAAAATCATATTGATTTCTTCCTTTTCTGCAAGCAGCTTTTTAATGCATTCTGCTACATCTTTTGCGGAAGCCTTACCCATTTCATCGCGGTTTTCAAACGCGCGAACGTCCAATTTGTCAACAGTTAAAGTTTTCATATTTTCTTCTCCTTATTTTATACTTACTTATATAATACCTCAAAAAAAAGCAAATTGTCAACATTTAAAATTTTGTAAGTCGGTTTTCGCAACAAAAACCGTTTTTTTGCTTTTTGAGTTGACAGTTGCAACAAGATACAGTATAATAGGTTTACAACAAAAAAAGGATGGAACCATATGAAAAGACTATTATTGATTTGCATATTTTGCACCCTGCTTTTTGGTACATTGCAAGCCATAGCAGCACCGCCAAGCACAGACTATGAATTGCTTCTTGCAGATGAATTTGATGGAGATGCCTTGGACACAACAATCTGGGACTGGCGCTCAGGTACGCCTTATGGCGGTCCGAATCTTGCCGAAAATGTGCGTGTTAAAAACGGAATGCTGTACTTGGATTACCGAAAAGTGGACGGACTTTATTCAGGTGGCGGTGTAATTACCAATTTCAATCTGCCCTACGGCTACTATGAAACCCGTGCCAAAGTTTACGGCGGCACAGCGGGTCTGCATTCGTCGTTTTGGATTTCGGGTGGAAATTCTTTTACTACTCGTCCCGAAAATTATCCCATGAACAATACCATACTGGAAATTGACGGCTTTGAAATTGATTCTCATGCGCCTGCCCGTCTTTCCCACGGTACGATTTACTGGTGGAACGAACGGGAAGGTCGGTTCCGCGACTATTATACCGAGCAGGATTTCAGCGAAGATTATTTTGTGATGGGTATGGAATGGCTACCCGATCGGGTAAATTTTTACTTAGACGGCAAGCTGATTAACACCGATGACCGTTTAAATGTTTACGGACCGGGATATTTCTGGCTGACTGCGGTGGCAACTCCCGAAAGTGACTGGGGCTTACAAAACATGATTGACGATTCCAAAGCAGATGAAACGGGCTATTTCGGAAGCTCGGAATACGATTATTTCCGCTACTATCAGATACCTTTGAAAAATGAGAATTTGCTTGGTAACGGCAATTTTGAATATGACCGTGCAGGCAAAAGCAGATATCCCTTTTGCTACATAACCAAAGAAAATACTGAAGCCTCCCATGTCATAAGAACCAAAGAGGCGTATGAGGGGTTATACTGTCTGCGTCACGCAAGCACTACTCCTTATTCGGTATTTTCAGGGCAGGAATTTAATTATTTGCTGAGCGGCAATTACACATTTTCGGGCAAATTTAAAGCAACAGGCGATTTTACTAAGGCACGCATGGTGATTTATGACAAGGACGGCAGTGTAATCGCCCAAAAGAAAATCCCTTCCGCGGAAGAATGGATTTCGCTCACTTTAAACGATGTTTATATTGACGGATATGCCTATGTTGCAATTGAATCTGCATCAGAGGGCAATACCGAGCTTTTAATCGATGACCTTTCCTTTTATGCCA
Organism: Clostridia bacterium; assembly: GCA_017410375.1. Classification (NCBI taxonomy): domain Bacteria; kingdom Bacillati; phylum Bacillota; class Clostridia; species Clostridia bacterium. The sequence goes on from JAFQQW010000063.1 coordinate 12,449, forward strand.
CATTCGGCGATGAATATCGGTTGCAGAACTCTCCAGACTATCTGCTTTATACCGGAACAAAATCCTCGCTTTTAACTGCCATGCATGACGAAGGCTTAATTTCCTACGAGGAAATTACAGAAAAAAGCGAAAACTGGAGCGACAATTCCTCTTTAACCACCGACAACATGTGGGCCGGTCAAGGCAATTACGCAATCTGGGAGCTTCCGGTTACCAAAGCAGGTACCTACAGTTTGGACATTCACTGTCTTTATGCCGATAACAATGCCACAAGCATGCAATGCAGTGTCTCGGTAAATGGCGGTGAAACCACGGTACATACCGTGCCTACCAACACCGGTAAGTCCTACTACTATCATTTAGGTACCTTAGAGCTTCAGGAAGGAGACACAATCACGGTTCGGGCGGATGCGACTATGCCAAAAGCCACACGTCTTTCGCACCTTCGTCTGATGCCCATTTCGCAGTATAACGCCTACACCGCTTTAACCTTTTTGCCGGACGAAAATACATTTTTGCATCTTGGCGAAATCTGCGAGTGGGGCGAGTTTTCTCCGTACAAGCAGGATGGGAAATACTACCTGCCATATGCCAAATTAAACGAAGCCTTGGGATTAAACATAAGCATACAATCCGATTACATAGACCAGGATACCCTTGCCGAAAACACCCCCTATCGTCTGACAGATTCAGGGAATATGGTGCTGCTCAGTACATCGCAGGATGTTTTTGACGATTCGGTTTTAGCTTTTTGCCGTATCGAAACGAAAAAGGCAAACATCTCTCCCACCCCTGTTACTGCAACCCTTTTGGAAAGCGACGTGTCCGGTGGCACAGTCTACACCTTTTCGGATTCCTTTTCGGCCGGAAACTGGAAAGACTCTTCTTTAGACAACGGCTCCAAATTCTCTACAGGAAACGCGGTTGCTTTGTGGGAATGCACCGCACCGAAGGAAGGCACCTACGCACTGCAGTTCCGTTCGGTTCATCATGACAATTCCACACCCTTTGCCGACATTGATGTTTTAACCGATAAAAGCTTTAAACGGTATACCATAAACCAAAGGGACTCGGAAACAGGATGGTATGGTGTCGGCACTTATGATTTAAAAGAAAATGAAAAAATAGTGATTTCGCTGACAAACGGTATGCCATATAGATGCTTACGCGCAAAGGAAATTCGTCTGGTACCCATCAGCAGTGCACTTCCGCCATACATGGGGAACGAAACCATTGAAGACGCAGTTTTAATCCCATTTGACAGTGCAGAGACAGCAGGCAACTGGACCAACTCATCTATCGGCAACAGCTTTACGTCAAACGCAACAGATGCAAAAGCAACCTTTACCTTTACCATACCGCAAAGCGGCAGATATAATGTTCAGATTTTTTCGGCAAGCCATACAAACGGACCTCAAAGCGCAAGTATTTTGTATACAACCGACGCCGATTTCAGTCTGTTTTCCATAAATCAGCAAACCGCAGATACCGGCTGGTATTCGGTGGCAACCCGTTACTTTGAAAAAGGCGAAACCGTTTCTGTTTCGTTCCGTAAAACAGGCTCGGGCTATTTACGAACCCGAGATATCCGCTTAGTTCCCGTTCCGCATGAACCACTACTTCTTCAAAGTGACACAGATGTTATTTTGGGTTTGAAAAACCACATTCTCCCCTGCGATACGGTTTTATTGGGTGAATATGATCAAAACGGACACCTGGTTACGGTTAAGTCCGCCCCCTCCGCTTCTCCGGTACAGTTCGAACTTGAAAACTCCGAAAATCAATTCAAACTGTTTTTCTGGGACAAAAAATTTACTCCGCTTCTGGAGAATAAATAAAAAAAAGGGGCTGTAAATTTATTACAGCCCCTTTTTTTAGGGAATAGGAAAAAATGTTTGGAATGGACAAACTGAGCCCAAACCGCGTTGCATCGCGGTTTGGGGTTACCCGAAGGCGTACAAAGGTACGTCGAGAGGCGAAGTTTGTTCATAGCAAAAACGCATTTATCAAA
>JAFQQW010000064.1 GCA_017410375.1 Clostridia bacterium
ATCGAGGATTCCGCTCCATTGCTTGCTTTTTACCAATTTGAACTCTACCGTACCTTTGTACGCCGACGAATTCAAATTGTCAAAATATAACTTCCTTTTTCGCACTCTGACAGCGTGTCGATAGGTTTATCGACACGCTGAACCGCCACACAATAATGTGTGGCGGTTTTTTAATTGCTTTGTCATTCTGAACGTCAGCGAAGAAGCCCATAAATTAATACTATTCCTCTTTCGTTCGGACTGATATTTTTTATTTCAATCCAAATTCCACTTCAAGCACTTCGGCTCGTCTTTGGTCGTTCATATTTTCTTCAATATGAACGATTTTTTCGTTTTCAAACACTTTAAAGGTTCTGTCATCAATGGTTTTTCTTCCGTTTTCGGTTTTCATGGCAATCATTAAAGTTTTGTTGAAGATGGAATCGGGATGTGCTTCGCAATAAAAAGAAGGCGGAACAAAATCGATGTTATACTGTCTTTCTTCCGAAAAAGAATAGAAAATACGCCACTTCCCCTGATACAGGTCATAAAGCTCCCATTCACCAAACTCGTTTTTCTCGAATTTATAGGTTTCGCCAAACTGTTCCTGCACCAAACCGACCTCTAATTTAAGCGGATAACGCGGTGCTGTTTGTCCGATGCCCACATCCAAAATATATACACCATCTTCGCACTGAACCGCTACAACTCTGTGACGGCGAAACGGGATTGTGGTTTCGTTTCGCAGATATCTTGCCAAATAGTCGCAGGTTTCAAACCCCATTTCGGAAAGCATATGCGATAACAATCCGTTTACTTCAAAGCAATATCCGCCACGAGCGCGATTTACAATTTTATCATATAAATCAGCAGGCTCTAAAGACAGCGGTATTTTGTCTACCAAATCCAGATTTTCGTACGGTACATTTGTAACATTTGCATACTGAAGCGCCTTTAAAAATTCATAGGTTTGTTCTATCTTGGTATTTTCCGCCAACCCAATACGCTTAAAGTATTTTTGGATATCCATAAATTTACCTCTTTGCTATCTTTATTTGCTCAAAATATTCTTTAGTGGTACCAAAAGCACATCCGTTATTTTTTCACTTGCTGTGAAATGCAGTTGTAATCATTGGTCAGAATGGTATCGATGCCCATTTTCAGAAACGCTTGTGTTTCTTCAGGGTCATCCGAATAGAACACATTGCATAAAATGCCGTTTTTATGTGCTTTATCAATCATTTCCTGATTAAAATAAGGCTTATAGAGCTGTACCTTTTCACAGTTCAGTGTAATAGCTCTTTCCACGATTTCATAGGGACGTGCTTCTAAATGTCCTACGCATACCGGAATATCGGGCGCATAAGCTTTAAATTGTCTGATTTGTTCATCTGTTTCCAGCATGAAATATACATACTTTTCACAATCATATTTCCGGATAAGTGCCACGATTTTTTCTATTGCCTCTGTCGGATACGGCTCTTCAAAAGATAATGGCTTTACATGCACATTCATAATCACCTGACAGGCAAACTTCTTTAAAATTTCTTCAAAGGTGACCACCCGAAGTCCTTTAAATTTTTCACCAAATTTTACGCCAAAATCCAGCTTTTGCAGTTGTACAAGCGTGTGATCGGTCACAAAGCCTTCGCCTGTGCTGACACGCTCTAAACTGCGGTCATGGCAGGATACAATCTCTCCGTCTGCGGTGGGCCACAAATCAAACTCAATTTCGTCAGCACCCATGGCAACGGCGGCACCGAATGCAGGCATGCTGTTTTCGGGGGCAACGGTACTAAAACCTCTGTGTGCACAAACACGCGGATAGCCTAAGGTCTGTTCGTTGTTGATGATGGCACTGCCTGCAGGTCTGTACTGCCACGGCTTTCTGCCAAATTCAATATATTCATGATGCGGTGCATCGGGATTGCCGAAGCCCGCAGGCTTTAAATATTTATTCTTCGGGTCAAATTCAGCCGTTTCCATACCGAATCTGCCTTTCATATTGCAAAGCACCTTGCCGTAGGGCGAAACCACCATGCTCGCACCGCAGATTTCAGAGTCCTCCGCAAAGCTGACCGACGAACGAATTACATACGCATTTGTATTATATGCCAAAAAACGACACATGGTTTCGATGGCATCGTGGCTGTCGCTTCTTTGCAAAGAACAGCCGATGATGATATCCACATTCTGCTTTGCAATACGGGCAAACGCCTCATAAAAATAAAAGTCGTAGCAGGTTAGAAAACCGTAACGCAGACCGTCAATTTCAATCACATACGGCTCGGACGGCTCAAAGGTGTACGCAGAATCCAGCTCTAAGGTGTTCAGCTCCAAAGGCGGTAAATGCTTTTTAAAATATTTGCCTACGATTTCGCCCTTTTGATTAAACGCATAGGTGGTATTGCGGTAATTGTCGTTAATGGCATACAACGCATTTACAAACACAAGTGCTTTGCAACGCTTTGCGGTTTCGGCACAGTTCTCTAAAAGCTGCGTAATGTACTTCTTGTGATAGAAAAAAGTCTCCTCCTTGGTGGAGGTGGCGCAGGGCACATCGCTGTACTCGGGAAGCACAATGATATCCATGCTCTCGTCGCATTGACGGAGCATTTTCAGTTTATATTCAAAAAACGCATCCGAATTTGCCGTGTCCATAGAATATGGTGGCTGAATGATACAAGCTTTCATGTCTTTAGTCTCCTTTTCTGTCTTTTAATACAGTATAGCACAATTCTTTTTCAAAAGCAACAAAAAAGCACCTTTACGGTTCTTTTATCTATTCATTTGTAATGCTTACCATCTTTAAGCCTTCGTCCCAGGAAACTGTAGCGTTTAAGCCCTCGGCAATGGCACGAAGCGGAATGTATGTTCTGTCCTTTTTAATCATGGGCGGTACATCCAACAGGATTTCTTGACCATTGACCATCATAATGGGATTATCAATCTGCACTTCTATCAACGTATTGCCTTTGCCTACCACAACCTTTTGCGTATCTTCCTCCCAGAGTACTTCTGCACCCATTTTCTCAAAAACGGCTCTTGCCGGCACTAATGTGCGTCCGTTTTGAATGAACGGTTTCGCATCCGAAAACTTCACTTGCTCTTCACCTACCATAATGAGGATGTAATGCGGTCCGATGCCACCTGAAATCGGGTCATTCAAAACATACGGATTCGCATCCGCTCCTGTTCCCCAAGCAGTGTAAACCGCATCATTATAATAGGATTTTACACCGTTCTTATATTCCGAAAACTGATCCCAGGGCATACGGTAATCCCTTTCCAATCCGGGAACGGGCTGTATTTGCCCTTTAAATTCATCATGTCGTTCGCTGTAGGTTTGCACTTGCCCGTCATACCAAGCAACCAAAACATCTGTATCTAAAGTGGTTGCCCGGCTATTTATAACCTCGTGATAAACACCTCGCTTATATACAAGATTGTCTTCAGGTGTTTCGCGGAAACCGCCGGAACGAATTTCATTTATCGGCACCGTTAAAACACCAAACTCAGGTTCCTTCCCCGACACAATTAGCTCCTGATTCTCCGGGTCCGGACCTCCTATATTTCTGTAGTAGCGAACCGCTTCTTTTTCAGGATCTGTTTCCCCGATAAAATAAGATGTTCTGCGGTCATAAACATGTGCGACTTGCTGATATGTGTGTCTGTATAACACGCCGGAAGGTTTTCCGTTATCAAATTGACCGAAATAAGTAGCATCATCCAAAACACCTTTCCAATCAAAACGACCGATTCCGTGGGGCAATCCTTCTCCATTCACCTGACCTTTATAGAGAGCCTTGCTTCCTTTATATTCATATTCACACTCAATTACATTTTCAGCATTTTCAAGGTCTGCTTCCAGCTCCGACACAAAAATGCTCACCTCAATCTCGTCTGAGCCCTCATTCCATTTCACCTTGCCGTATGAAGCAAGTGCGTTAACCGGGATAAGTGTTTTGCCTGCGATGCCCGCTACTTCGGTCGCATTGCCGTCCAGCAACACTTTTACCTCGGTCGGCTGAATTTCGGTACGGGTCTGCAGGGATGCATTGCGTTCCCAAAGTTCTTTTGTATACATGGGGGTAGCATATCGCTCTCTTGTTACATTGTAGGTTGCAGTTTCTGTATCATACGAAACGTTAAAGCCG
>JAFQQW010000065.1 GCA_017410375.1 Clostridia bacterium
AAGATTTCTGATATGAAGAATAAAATATCTGCACTTAAAGAAGATATAGAAAATATACTTATGGAGAGAATTACAGATAAGGAAAATCGTGAAGCCTATGACAATATGATAGCTAAACGAAAGAACGAGATTGAAAACCTTGCAAAGAAGATTGATTCAATAAAAAATCTTGATGAAACTGTCAAAAAAAGAAAGGCAGAAATTAAAAACAGCATAGATATACTAGACGGAATTATCAAGGATGGAGCCATAAGCAATGCGAATTTAAGATTGTTAATCAGCGAAATTATCATCCTCGAACAAGATAACGAGCTATCCATAGTAGTTGCAATGAAAGCACCATTTGGAGAATACTATGGAGAACTGTTTGATGAAGAAGGAAATATAGTCCTTGCACACAGCGGTGACTATAAGAGTATCGCATAAAAGAAAATCGGAACAGAGTATGAAATCTGTTCCGATTTTGGTGCGGATAACAGGACTTGAACCTGCATGAAATCGCTTTCACATGGACCTGAACCATGCGCGTCTGCCAATTCCGCCATATCCGCATATTAAGTTTTAACCTCATAATTTTTACACGGGAGAGGTAACCCAAGGAGGAGCAAAATCGCTTAATCTTCAAATATTAAACGGAAAAATCCGGTTTAATTTATTTAATCACCGAGGTGGCGTTGCCTGAAGCTAGCGCGTCTGCCAATTCCGCCATATCCGCAAATATATAAATTTAGATAGTTAACAAAAGCTTAGATGTGGCGTCTGCCAGCTACTCGCTTCGCTCCTACGCATAACTTCGACTATCCAAAACAAGTTTTGGAGTCTCAGTTAAATTCCGCCATATCCGCATATATTCATGCTGCTTTCTTTCGCAACAAAAACATTATAGCACAACTTTTTCAAAGAATCAAGAGTTTTTTTATTTTTTTTATAAAATTTAAGCGCAAATCCCTTTAAATTAAGAGAAACGAAGCCATAAGGTTAATTTTGAACAAAAAAAGTTAATTTTTCGCATTGATTACCCAAAATAACTATGATACAATAAACAAAAAAAGGAGGGTGACTGCAATGTATAAATTGCCCCAAGGCTACAGCGGAAAGCAAATCGCTTTCTTTGACAGCACTACAGATTATCCGAAATCCCAATTTTTCAAAAAAGAGGGCGTGCACACGGTGAACAGCCCGTTGGGGACATATTTAGAAACAGGAAGCGACCCATTGGGGCGCTTCGGCTACCGATTTCCGTTGCAAAATCCTCATAAACCGCACATGTTGGTGCTTCGGTATCCCGATGACAAACGCCGTCATATGCTGATTAACGACTGCTTTTCTTATGATTTGTCTACAGGCATCATCACGGGCGGAGAATACGAAATCACCAACTCTGTACAAACCCTTTACTACATTTTTTACAGCAGAACCAACGACATGACTTTGACGGTGACAAGTTGGGGCAAAGGTGAGCCTGCGGCAATCTTTGGCTTTGCGATTTACGAACTGGACGGATTGCCTGAAAAAAATGCGTTTGAATCCGAAATGCCTACGAGAAGATTCGGTATTCAGTATGAAGACCCCTGCGGTGCAATGGGCGACCTGGGCGCAACAACCTTTGCTGACTGGAGTGAAAACATCTTAAAATATGTAAGACACACCGGTCAGAACATGCTGGTGTACCCCATAAATTGGTATGCAGGGCCTTTATTTGCATGCAAATCTCAGCCTGCAGGACTCTGGCAATGGCTGACCCTGCCCGACCATTCCCAGTATACCGTAACCACCACAACTCCCGACGATTGGGTATCGCCGTTTTTAGATAAATGCGAAGAGGCGGGCGTTGATTTTGTAGGCGGAATGACTCTTTTAAGACTTGGCAACCTCTTAAAAAATATGAACATCGACTTAGATTCCATCATCGCAGGCGAAGATACTTATAACAACATGCGCTGCGATAACAAGGTTATGACCTCCTGCAATGACTGGACTGTACAGTATAATCCGCTAAACATTGAAAAACAGATTGCAGAGGGCAGAACAAGGTGGGATACCGCCGATTTTGACTATGTCTACGGGGAAAAGAGAGACAGCTTTGGCGGTGCATCCATGTTCAATCCCATCCACCCCGAGGTGCAAAGACAACTGATTGAATATTTCGAAGAAATCGGCGAAAAATACGGCAAAAAGAAAGCGTTTAAAGGTGTCTCGGTCAATATCTGGCACAGTACCTTGCTGTGGTTCAGCTCTTTAGCCCTTGGCTATGACGATTACACCGTAAATCTTTTTGAAAAGGAAACAGGTATAAAAGTGCCTTGCGACCCAAGCGCTCCAACCCGCTTTGAAAAACGTTACACCTATTTAACCCGCAGGAACAGACAACTCTGGATTTCCTGGCGTTGTCGGAAAATTCACGATTTACTTTTAAAGCTTCGGGACGCACTCAGGAAAACCAATCCCGATTTAACCCTTTACATCTGTGCCTGGAACGAGCCGGTCAAAAAAACCATGTTCGGACAGTTTAACGAATCCATGCAGTATCCCGTATTCTTATCCGAAACCGAATTTTTAAAAGAGGGCGGTATAGACCTTTCTCTGTTTGAAAGAGATCAAAACATTTCTTTTTCGATAGAGCAGAATCAGCACCGTGACCGGGGCTGGGACACCCGAGGTGCAACCATGCCTGTCGAAGAAAGTCGCTTTTTCCATGACGCATCCTATATGGATGCCTCCTGGCATGCACCTTTACGGAATTTACAGCAAAGCGGTGCGTTTGTAATGGACAGCTGGAACGAGGTGTGGGGCGAAAACATCTGTATGCACTATGACGAAAAAAAGCCCGGCATCACCGAAGCTATAAAAAAATTACCCTATGAAAACATCCATTATTATGAGCAAACCTTAAAAACGGCAGATGACGGCTACTGGTTTGAGTCTCAGCGCCAGATTACCGCCTGCTATCCGGTGGGCAGAAACTATTTAGAACCCTTTGCCCATGCTTTGGCAGAAACCGATGCACTGTATCTTTTGCGCGGTGGCTTGTATCTGGATAAAGTACATACCGAGCTGATTTCAGAATACACCTCGGTGTTTACCAAGTTGCCCGCGGTGAAATTTAACGACATACCGGGCACAAACGACCCGGTTACGGTACGAAGCCAAAATGTAAACGGCACGTTTTATGCCTACGCCGTAAACCGCGAGCCTTACGAAGTAAACGTAACCTTGAAATTGAAAAAGAATTGTGATATACTGGATTTAAAGGATGGCACGGTGCTTGCACAAAACGGCAACACCATAGCGCTTACTTTAAAACCCTTTGGTTTGTGTGCTGTAACGGCTTTGGGTGAAAACAGCGTGATATCTTATGATGCACCCATTCCCGAAGCGGAATGGAAAAAGGCTGAAGATCTATATCATGCACAGCTTAAAGCTTTCGGAAAACCTTTAGGTGTTGCAGGGCTTGACCAAATTAAGCAGGAAATGCAGGACGCATACCAAAACAGGAAAATTGCAAAGCTTCGTCACATTTTAAAATGCTATGTGTCGGAAAAAGCAAGGGAGAAATTTGATGAAAGAATTTATTCAGAACAATAAAGCACAGATGCTTAAAACCTTAGAAGAACTGTGTCACATTCCCGCACCCTCACACTATGAGCAGCAAAGAGCCGAATACTGCAAAAAATGGTTTGACAGCATCGGTGCGGCAGATGCGTACATGGATGAGGCACAAAATGTTGTGTTTCCGTTAAACTGCGAAAACAGCAACGACATCACCGTGTTTGTGGCACATACCGACACGGTTTTCCCCGATACCGAGCCAATGCCCTATACCGATGACGGTGAAAAAATCCATTGTCCCGGTGCGGCAGACGATACCGCAAGCGTGGCGGTGCTTCTGTATATGGCAAAGTATTTTGTCGAAAATAAAATTACCCCGAAGGAGGGCATTTTGTTTGTGTGCAATTCCTGCGAAGAGGGACTGGGTAATTTAAAAGGCACACGTCGAATTTTTGAGGATTTTAAAGGCAGAATCAAACAGTTTATTTCCTTTGACTGTCAGCTCAATGCGGTAAACGATGTGTGCGTCGGCTCGCATCGCTATGAAGTGGAAGTGAAAACCGAGGGCGGTCATTCCTTTGGCGCTTTCGGCAACCGCAACGCGATAGCAGAGTTAAGTAAAATCGTAAGTGAAATCTATAAGATAGAAGTGCCCCAAAAGCCCGGTACAAAAACTACCTATAACGTGGGCAGTATTTCGGGCGGCACCTCGGTAAACACCATCGCCCAGAGCGCAAAAATGCTTTGCGAATACCGCTCGGACGATTTTGAAAGCATGAACTGCATGCAAAAGAAGTTTGAAGCCATTTTTGAAAACGCCCGTTCCAATGAAGTGGACGTGCAGGTCAAAAAGATAGGGGACAGACCCTGCGGAAATACAGAACAAAGCAAAATAGACGACTTAAAAGAAGTGGCGATTCCCATTATTGAGGCGGTTATCGGTGAAAAGGTGATTTGTAAAAGCTCCTCTACCGACTGCAATATTCCGCTGTCACTGGGCATTCCTGCCCTTTGTGTGGGGGTAAACCGCTATGCAGGCATGCACACCCGTGAAGAATGGGTAGAAAAAGAATCCCTTATCCCGGGACTTGAAATCGCAATCCGCTTAGGGCTTGCGTTAACGGAGGAAAAATGAAGGTTATTGCACATATCAAAACCGATTTTAAAACCAAATTCGGATTGCCTCGGCAAAGCGGTTTAATTGATGCGGTAAAAGGAGAAATTATATTCGAACCGGAATACCGAAATGCGGATGCGTTCCGTGGCTTAGAAGAATTTTCGCATATCTGGCTTATCTGGCAATTTTCCGAGGCGGTGCGGGATACCTGGTCACCAACCGTCCGTCCGCCAAAGCTTGGGGGCAATACCCGTATGGGTGTATTTGCCACCCGTTCGCCCTTCCGCCCCAATCCCATCGGACTGTCTGCAGTTAAGCTTGAAAAAATTGAATTCACCAAAGAATACGGTCCTGTGCTGACCGTTTCGGGCTGTGATTTGGAGGATGGCACGCCTATCTATGATATCAAGCCCTATCTGGCGTATGCGGACAGTCGCCCTGATGCTAAAGGCGGTTTTACCGATACTTTAAATTTAAAACCCTTGCAGGTGAATTTTGCGGAACACACGGATGCGTTGTTAAACAAAACGCAAAAAGAAACCCTTGTAAGTGTTCTGGAACAAGACCCGAGACCCTCTTATCAGGAAGACCCCAATCGGGTATACGGCTTTTTGTTTGCCGACTTAGAAGTGTTTTTCAAAGTCGACCAAGACCTTGTTACCGTTACTGAAATTAAAAAAAAAGTGCTGAATTCGTAAAGAATTCAGCACTTTTTTTTACAGTATAACATAAAAGAATATACAGAAGAATTGTAAGATAGTACCTAAGAGCACAAATAAATGGAAAATGGAGTGCACATACAGCTTTTTGTTGCGCTTGCCCAAAGCATACAACACCGCACCCACCGTGTACGAAACACCGCCCAGAGCTAAAAACAGAATACCGCCTAACCCTAAGTACTGTGGCAACACATGAATACGCACAATAATGCACCAGCCCATAACCAGATAGCAAATCATAGATACCAGCTTGAATTTTTTAATATCAATGGAATTTAACGCAATGCCTAAGATTGCCATGCCCCAGATGATGCCGAAAATCAGCCAGCCCTCAACGGTGCTGTGTTGGCGGAGTGTCACTAAGCAAAACGGCGTATAAGAACCTGCAATCAGAAGAAAAATAGAGCAGTGGTCTAAAATCTGAAACACCTTTTTAGACGGTCGTTCCGGCTTTAAGCCGTGGTAAATGCTGGACATGGTATATAAAAGAATGATGGTAAAACCGTAAATGGCAGAGCTTACCACCGCATAGGCATCGTTGTAAATCGCGGCAAAAATCACGCAAAGGGAGAGGGCAACCACACCCAAAGCACCGCCTACAATGTGTGAGGTCATGTTGAAAATTTCTTCCCCACGGGTGTAAAAGGGCAAAATCCTGTCTTTTAATTTTGTTCTGAACATTTTTGTACTCCTTATGTAATTTCGAAAACCAGATAACGTAGTTTTAAGCATAATATATCTAATTCTTAATACTATATTACCACTAAAAAATAATTTTGTCAAGAGGTTGACAGATATTTCCCAAAATGATATGATTAACAAAAGAGAACTATAGTACATAGGATAATAACAGAGGTGATTTGAAAATGGGTGTTGTATGGATAACCGCATTAGGCGTTGGGGGCGCAACCATGGTGGGTGCCATCTTAGGTTTTTTTATCAAGAAAATTCCTCACCGCTTTAATGATATAATTTTAGGCTTTGCGGCAGGTGTCATGCTTTGTGCCGCGGTGTTTGGCTTAATTGCACCGGCTCTGGAAACAGGCGGCATACCCAATACGTTGCTTGTGTGTGTCGGCGTGATAGCAGGAGCATGGTTTTTAAGCCTGATTGACAAGTTCATTCCGCATCTGCATAAAATGGCAGGTGTGCCTGAAGGCAACCTTGAAAATAAAGAGCAACTAAACCGCGTATTGCTGTTTGTGCTTGCCATTGCCATTCATAACCTGCCCGAGGGCATTGCGGCAGGTGTCAGCTTCGGTACGGGCAATATTTCGGATGCATTAACGGTGGCAGGCGGTATTGCGTTGCAGAATATCCCCGAGGGTATGGTCATCATTTCGCCCATGCTGGCAGCCGGGGTGAGCAAATCCAAAACGCTCTACATCGCACTTCTTACAGGCGTGGTAGAGGTGTTAGGAACGTTCATCGGCTACTTTGCGGTGGAATTTTCGGGCGCAATCTTACCTTTTGCGTTAGCCTTTGCCGGGGGAACCATGCTGTATGTCATCAGCGATGAAATGATTCCCGAAACCCACGCCCACGGCTTTGAAAAGGGTGCAACCTATGCCCTTTTAATCGGCTTTTGCGTGATGCTGCTTTTAGATGCTTTAATCGGATAAAAAAATGAGCCATTCGGCTCATTTTTTTATTTCATTAAATTTTTAAGATAATCTACAGCAAAGCGGATATCCTGTTCAGGGGTTTCACCGCATTCGCGTTCGATGGTTAAAAAGCCCTTGTAGCCGATATCGGTCAGTGCATTTAAGTACTGCTTAAAGGGAACGGCACCTGTGCCTAACGGCACTTCTTCAAAATAACCGCCCTGCGCATATTCCTCGGGAATGGGATGTACGACATGGTAAATGTACTCGGGATTTGAGGGCTTTAAACGTACACCGTCCTTTGCATGGGTGTGTACAATATAGTCCTTTAAGGTATATACCGCCTGCACCGGATCGTCACCCGTTACCATAACCAGGTTTGCCGGGTCTAAGTTTACACCAACACCATGCGAATGCAGACCGTCTAAAAATTCCTTTAAAACAGCAGAGGTTTCAGGACCGGTTTCAATGGCAAAGTGCGAGCCCATGCTGTCTGCAAATTCAGCCAATTTAAAGCAGGCCTCCTGCATTTTGCCGTAACGGGGATTGGATTTATCGGTAGGCACTACACCAATATGTGTGGTTACAATGTCGCATTCTAAACGCTTAGCCAGCTCCATAATGCGCATGGAGGTTTCAATGTTTTCGGCATCCTGTTCCTTGCCGAAGCCCATGCCTAAGTCCCCGCAGATTGCGGAAAACTGAAGACCGTTGGATTTCACAATGTCCAGCATCTCTTTTTCTTTTTCGGCAGTCATGTTGGCAGGCGCAAATTCGCCTTTTGTGCAGTAGGTTTGTAAGCCCTGCACACCCATAGCTGCTGCTTTTTCTACTGCGGTCTTAAAATCTGTACGGAAAGAGTCGGTAATCACACCAATCGGAAAATTAAACATATCAATCTACCTCATTTCTCATATCTATACTCTAATTATAAAGAAAACGCAGTCAAAAGTATATATAAATTCGGACACACAATCTTTGAATTCGGACACCTTCGGAAATACTGTCCTGCACGACTCTCGGCAAAGGAGAGTCTTCCCTGTGTAAGGGAAGGTGGCATGCGCAGCATGAAGGAAGGGTCGCGCATTTCGGGTGGCTTCGGTGTTCTGCATCCCTTGGCGCTCAAACATAAAAAGAACACCACCCAACAGGGTGGTGTTCTTTTTATGGCTTTCACGTTCATAATAGATGCAACAGATTTTAGCTAAATTTTGCAACAAGTTGCAAAGCGAAATTATTGCTTCGCAATAGCTAAATTGTTTTTTCAAAACAGCTAAATTAAATTCGCTTTTTAGCTGACGATGAGTCAATTTAGCTACGAAGTAATTTAGCGTGCATTAGCACGTTTAGCTCGCGGAACACGAATTTATCTAAAAAAAAGACATTATTCATTTTCGAATAATGTCTTTTTTTTTCTGGCGGAGAGAAAGGGATTCGAACCCTTGAGACGCTATCAACGCCTACACGATTTCCAATCGTGCGCCTTCGACCAGCTCAGCCATCTCTCCGTACAATCGACTTGATTATTATACAACAACTTTTTTAAAAAATCAAGTCTTTTTTTAAAAAATATTGAAAAATTTGTGAAAAGGGTTGACTTTATCCTTTTTCGTGATAAAATAGTATTAGCACTCAGGACATGAGAGTGCTAATTTTAGAATAACGAAGGTGAAATATTATGGCAAAAAAACAGTTTAAATCCGAGTCCAAGCGTTTGCTGGACCTTATGATTAACTCCATTTACACCCACAAGGAAATTTTCCTGCGCGAGCTGATTTCCAATGCAAGCGATGCCATTGACAAATACTATTATCTCTCTCTGGCAGACGAAAATGTATCCTTTGAACGGGAAAATTTTTACATCCGTCTGACCGCGGACAAGGAAAACCGTAAGCTCATTTTAGAAGATACCGGTATCGGCATGACCAAAGAAGAGCTGGAAGAAAACTTGGGTACCATCGCAAAAAGCGGTTCATTTGCCTTTAAAAATGAAAACGAAGCCAAGGAAGATGTGGACATCATCGGTCAGTTTGGCGTAGGCTTTTATTCAGCATTCATGGTAGCCGAAAAGGTAGAAGTGGTTTCTAAAAAATTCGATAGCGAAGAAGCTTATAAATGGACATCCACCGGTGCAGATGGCTATACGGTAACCGATGCAACCAAGGAAAAAAGCGGTACCACCATTACTTTGTACTTAAAGCCCGACACCGATGACGAAAAATACAGTGAATTTTTGGATGAATATCGCATCAAAGGCTTAATCCGCAAATATTCCGACTATATCAAATATCCCATTAAAATGGATGTAACCAAGAAAAAGTTAAAAGAGGGTTCGGAAAACGAGTACGAGGATTACACCGAAGAAGAAACCTTAAACAGCATGACGCCTCTCTGGCGCAAAAACAAGTCCGAGCTGACAAGTGACGATTACAATGCGTTCTATAAGGAAAAATTCTTTGATTTTGAAGACCCACTCCGTACCTTGCATACCTCGGCAGACGGCATGGTCAGCTACACCGCTTTGTTGTATATCCCCAAGCGCCCACCCTTTGACTATTACACCAAGGACTTCAAAAAAGGCTTGTCTCTCTACACCAACGGTGTTATGATTATGGATAAGTGCGAGGATTTACTGCCCGACTATTTTGCTTTTGTAAAGGGCTTGGTGGATTCTGCGGACCTGTCTTTAAACATTTCCCGTGAAATTTTGCAGCATGACCGCCAGTTAAAGGTAATCGGCAACAGTTTGAAGAAAAAAATCAAGGCTGAGCTGCTTTCTATGCAGAAAAATGATAGAGAAAGCTACGAAACCTTCTATCAGGCATTCGGCAGACAGTTAAAGTTTGGTCTTTATGACAACTACGGTGCAGAAAAGGATTTCTTAAAGGATTTGATTCTGTTCGTATCCTCCAAGGAAAAGAAATATGTGACTTTAGAAGAATATGTGGCAAACATGCAGGAAGACCAGAAATACATCTACTATGCCTGCGCAGAAACGGTAGACAAGGCAGACTTACTGCCCCAGACCGAAAGCTTAAAAGAACAGGGCATCGAAATTCTGTATTTTACAGAGGATGTGGACGAATTTGCAGTTAAAATGCTCATGTCTTTTAACGAAAAGGAATTTAAATCGGTATCCGAAGCGGATGCAGGTGAAACCGCTGAAATCAAAGAAGAAAACAAGCCCTTATTTGATTTCTTAACCGAAAGCTTAAAAGAAAAAGTAAAGGCAGTTAAGCCGTCATCCAAATTAAAATCCCACCCGGTTTGCCTCTCCAGCGAGGGTGCACTGTCCCTGGATATGGAAAAAACCTTAAACACCATGCCGGGCGACCAAAAGGTAAAGGCAGAACGAATTTTGGAAATCAACACCGACCACAAAATTTTTGCAAAAATGCAATCCCTTTTTGATGCGGATCAGGACAAATTAAAGAGCCTTGCATCGGTGCTTTACGACACCGCCCTTTTAATCGAGGGTATGCCCATCGAAAGCCCCGTGGCATTTTCCAATGCACTCTGTGAATTGTTAGACTAATTTAAAAGACAAGCCATGCGGCTTGTCTTTTTTTGTCATTGACGGGAATTCTGTTTTATGATACAATAAAAGTACAAAAGAAAAGGAGAATATTATGAAAAAGTTACTGATTATCTGTATGCTTACAGCATTGCTTTTCACAAGCGCATGCGGTAAAAACGAAACCGAAACAACAGCAAAGGAAGAACAGCCTGCAAAAACCGAGCAGGAAGCAGAGCAATCAAGCCCTTTTTATGAAAAAATGCTGGCAAACACCCGCCCCTTTGCGGTTATGATTGATAACGACGACCACAACTCACGTCCGCAAATTGGTTTAGAGTCTGCCTACATGGTTTATGAAATGGTGGTAGAGGGCAAAGCCACCCGTTTCATGGCACTTTTCAAAGATATAAATGAAATGGAAAAAATCGGACCTATCCGTTCTTCCCGTCATTACTTTTTAGACTATGCCTTGGAAAATGATGCCGTTTATGTGCATGCAGGCTGGTCCGACCGTGCCGCGGCAGAAATTACCTCCAGAGGCGTGAACAATATCAACGGCTTGTATGAGAATTCTACTTTCTATCGGGACAACACCTACGACAATACCTGGCACAACCTCTACTTAAATCCGCAAAAATGCAGTACCCTGGCAGACAACAAGGGCTACAGACGTACAACCGATGTAAAAGGTCTTTCCTACAACAAAACCGACAAAACACCCGAGGGCGAAAAGGCAGAAAGCCTCTTTATCCCTTATGTGGATTTTTATGAAGTGGAATACAAATACAATGCCGAAACCAAGCTTTACGACCGCTATATCAACGGCAAGCCTCACGAATCCCAGACAGGCAACGGCTTGACAACCAAAAACATTCTCGTGTATTCGGTAGAAGATGTGCCCTTAAACGACGGTATTTACGCACCCCGCCGTGACCTTAAAAACCTCGGAAACGGCAAAGGCTACTACCTCTCTGAGGGTGTGGCACAGCCCATCACCTGGGAAAAAGAAACCCATGACGGCAAAACAGTGTATAAAACACAAGACGGGGCTGACCTTACCGTAAACCCCGGCAACACATTTGTTCAGCTTGTACCTACCTATGCAGAATATACTCTGAATTAACCTTTTGGGTATGGTTTTTTGACTGCGGTCAAACCTAAAATATAATCAGTAGAAACATTGTAAAAGGCGGCAAGCTTGATTAAAACGTCGATGGGCAATTGCCGCTGTTCATTCTCGTACTGGGAATAGGTATTTTGTTTGATGTGCAGATGGTCTGCAAGGATTTCTTGCTTTAAATCAGAATCCTCGCGCAGTTCCTTTAATCTCATAATTACGCCGCCTTTTTTCTTTCATTATACCTAATCACAAATTGAGATATTGACATTTATCTCAATTTGTGATAAAATTATTTGAAAAGACAGGAGGAGATACTATGAAAAAATTTTTGATGTGCTTGAGTGTATTTTTACTGTTTGGCTGTTTAACGGCAGCGGCAAAGACGGGTGACATCAACGGCAACATCTATTCTACCGATATCAAAGCGGTCATCAATGGGGTAGAAGTGCCTTCCTACGCCATTGACGGCAAAACGGTTGTAGTGGTAGAAGAAATCACCGACCAGTACCAGTACAGCAATGAAGTACGAAGCCTGACCTTCAACGACCTTGCGCCTGCCTCTTTAAAACCGGGACAAAACACCCAAACTACACCCACCGGAACGGTTTTAGGCAATACCTATGAAACCGATATCAAGGTTTATTTAAACGGAAGAGACTTGCCTGCCTATGCCATTGACGGCAAAATGGCAGTAGCAATTGAAGATATGGGCGGCGACCAGGTCTTTAATCATGTGGGCGGTAAATACATCTGGGATCCCGACACCCGAACCATTTCATTAGAATATATCTATTACCGCGACCTGAAAGACGTTTTAAACGAAAAGCATCTGGTCTTGTATATCACCCAGGATGAAAAGGGCGATTTGCAGGCGAATTTTGTAGCCGAGCCAATCCGCTACGGCTATGTGCATGTCAATAAGCCCGATTTACTGGATAAAGAACCCAAGCCCGTTTATTTCTACGGGGAAGTGATTGGCTATATGTTTGAGCCGTATCAGGCCCTTTTAGACGTGGTAAACGGCAAAGAGAATTTCTGGTTCTATCCGCGTCATATGTTCTCTTATTATTATGATGAACGGGTTGCCGAAATTTTAAAGGATGTTCAGCCTATTCAGCCCACGGCTGACCAATGGCGTGACTACATACCCACCACAGCCTCCAGCATTATCGAAGAATTTGAAACAGAAGAATATGTGTTCTGGTATCTGGTGCATCCCTTGCCCATGGGCGGGATTCAGGATTTCTGGCGTGTAGATAAAAAGACAGGTGAACGTATTGTCTACGGCACAGATTTTGAATCGGTCAGCTATTACGGTACAAAGCGTTTTGACAATGTCGTGATTGACCGGGAAAACGAAATCGTTACTTTCCGCTATGATAAAGACTATCAGATTGACTTGAAAACCGGTGCAATGACACCGCTTCAATAGGAGGAAACCATGACAGCAGATATGCATACCCATTCCAGTCACTCCCAGGATTCAACTTGCCCCATGGAGGAAATGTGCCTTGCACAAATTAAAAAGGGAACAAATGTTATGGCGGTGACCGACCATTTTAATACCCGATTCCCCACAACAGATGATTTTCTGACCATTCGCCAAAGCTTTGAAGAAGCAGAAAATATGCAGAAAAAATTCGGTAACCAAATCACGGTTTTAAAGGGGATTGAAATCGGCGAAGCCTTTTGGGATGAAGAAAAGGCAAAAAAAGCACTGTCTATGTTGCCTTATGACGTGGTCATCGGCTCGGTGCACATGATTCGGGGCGAGGGTGCTTATTCTCCAAAGGATTTCGGCAAGCTTTCGGATAAAGAGCTTCAGGATTGGCTAAAAGTCTATTTTTCGGATATGCTTGTTATGCTGGAAAAAACGGATTTTGATATCCTTGCCCATTTAACCTGCCCCATTCGTTACATCACGGGCAAATTTGGCAGGCAGATGGATTTGAAGTTATACCAAGAGGCAATCACCGAAATATTAAAGCAAACCATAAAAAAGGAAAAGGCGTTGGAAATCAACACCTCTGCCTTCTTCATGATTCATGATTTTATGCCCGACAAAGAGATTATAAAGCAGTATTACGATATGGGCGGACGGCTGATTACCTTAGGCTCGGATGCACACGTTTCTGAAAACGCTTCCACCCACTTTGACGAGGCCAAAGCTTTTTTAAAGAAAATTGGTTTTACGCAGGCGTATTACTACCAAAACCGCACCCCTATAGGGTATGCGCTTTAAGAAAGGAATACTTATATGGTATACGGTGCTATTGATAAAAAGAGCGAAACGGGCTATACCTATTTAAAGAAAATATTTCGTGCCATGAACGGCAAGCAAAAAGAATATAACTGGCTGATTACAAATCAGGACTGCTATCCGAAAGATATGGAAATGTGGCGGTTTTTCAATAACCGCGACTATCTTTGGATTTCAGGCGAGGAACTGTCAGAAATCATTGAGCAGGACGATTTTCAGTGGGTCTGGGGTATGCTGTGCGGCTTTGACCAGTCGGTTTCCTTAGAGCAGGCATTGCAACATGGCTTGCCGCAGGAAGCGGATTATGAGCACTATTTTGAAAAACCGCTTCGTATGCAGTTTCCCTTTTCGCAAACCGAGATTGTACCCTTTGACAGCACCTATGTCCTGTTTTTAAGCCGGCACAAAGAGCAGGTGGAAAGCTTTAGGAAAAATTATCCCAACAGCACCAATTTGGCTGAATATTGTGGCAGATAACAAAACCCCCGACATCGTCGGGGGTTTTGTGATACTTATTTAATCCAACTCAATGGCGCCGGTATACAGCTGATAATATTTTCCTTTTTGTTCAAGCAATTCCTCATGGGTGCCCCGTTCGATGATTTCGCCCTGCTCTAATACCATAATGGCATCTGCGTTGCGGACGGTTGATAACCGATGCGCAATTACAAAAGTGGTACGGTTTTTCATCAAGCGATCCATGCCGTGTTCAATATGCCGTTCGGTACGGGTATCAACCGAGCTTGTTGCCTCATCCAGTACTAAGATTGGTGCATGGCTGATGGCAGCTCGAGCAATGTTTAAAAGCTGTCGCTGTCCCTGGGAAAGGTTTGCACCGTCGCCCTCCAAGCGCGTATTATAGCCGTCAGACAAACGCAGAATAAAGCTGTGTGCGCTGGCGGTTTTTGCCGCCTGAATCACTTCTTCGTCGGTGGCATCCGGTCTGCCGTAACGGATGTTTTCCATCACCGTACCGCTGAACAGATGGGTGTCCTGTAAAACCATCGCAATGTTACGCCGCAGAAAATCCCGTTTTAAACGGTATATAGACGTGCCGTCAATTAAAATGTCTCCGTCGTCAATATCATAAAAACGGTTTAAGAGGTTTGTTATGGTGGTCTTGCCTGCGCCGGTCGAGCCAACGAACGCAATCTTCTGACCGGGCTGTGCCACAAGGGAGATATCCTTTAATACCTGCTTATCCAATGTGTAACCAAACGAAACATTTTTAAGCTCTACCTTGCCCAGAATTTCTTTTTGGTCGATGGCGGTCAATAAATCCGCAGATTCAGGCTCTGCATCCATCACATGGAACACACGCTCTGCCCCTGCCAATGCCGAAAAGAGGGAAGCGGTCTGCATGGAAATTTCGTTAATGGGACGCGCAAAATGTCGGGAAAAGTTCAAAAACACCGTCAGCTTACCCACCGTAAATTTCCCGAGTACACACAAAATACCGCCAAGCCCTGCCGATAAAGCATAGGTAATCTGGCTTAAATTTCCCATAATGGGACCCATAATGCCCCCAAAGAACTGGGCATACACCTGCTTGTCGCGCAAATCCCGGTTCAAAAGCTCAAACTCTGCCTTTGCTTCTTCCTCGTGGCAGAACACTTTAACAACCTTCTGTCCCGTAACCGTTTCTTCAATGTAGCCGTTTACCGCCCCCAGCGCCGCCTGCTGTGCGCTGTAGTATTTGCGGCTGCGCTTGGCAATAAATCCGCTCGACTTTACATAAAGGGGCAAAAATGCAATCACAATCAGGCTGAGCCACACATTGGTATACAGCATCAGTGCCAGCGTACCCACTAAGGTCACAGACCCCGAAATCACGCTCACTAAGCTGTGATCCAGCATCACACCAATGTTGTCTATGTCGTTGGTAAACCGACTCATAATATCCCCGGTGTTTTCGTTGTCATGAAAACGTAAGGGGAGCTTTTCAACCTTTGTAAACAAATCCTTTCTGATGCTTGCAATGGTGTTTTGCGAGATGTGTGCCATAAGTCTGCTTTGCAGATAGGTAAACACAATGCCTGCGAGATAAAAAACAGCAAGCACCGCCAGAATTCCTGCTAAAGCCCTGGGACTGAACGGCTTGCCGTTCACCATCGCAATGAAATTATCAATAATCGGACCTAACATAAAGGAAGAGGCAAGGGAGGATGCCGTGGTTAAAAATACGCATAATATGGCAAAAATCAGATGTGCCCGATAGGGAGCTAAATAGCCAAACATCCGTTTTATAATGTTTTTGGTGTCTTTTGGCTTTCCGGTTGCCATACCGCCCCTCGGACCGCCGGGTCCTCTGCCCGGACCGCGCATCCCGGGATTTGGCGTTTTTGCGGAAGAGCGACTGTAGCGTTGTTTTAAGGTTTCAAGATTTCTTGCTGCCATTATTTTGTACCCCCTTCCATCTGAGATGCATAAATTTCGTTATATGCCTCGTTGGATTGGAGCAATTCCTCATGGGTACCTATACCCGAAATGGCACCGTCATCCATGACCACGATTTTGTCTGCTTCCATAACCGAGGAGATGCGCTGGGCAATGATGATTTTGGTAGAATCCTTCAGCGCACCCGTAAAGGCTTCGCGGATTTTGGTTTCGGTGGCAGTATCCACTGCCGAGGTGGAATCGTCTAAGATCAAAATTTTTGGTTTTTTCAAGAGTGCGCGGGCAATACAAAGACGTTGCTTCTGTCCGCCCGAAACGTTTGAGCCACCCTGTTCTAAAACCGAATCGTACCCGTCTTTAAAATGGCTTATAAATTCGTGTGCCTGCGCCTGCTCCGAAACGGCTGTAATTTCTTCTTCAGTGGCATTTTCTGCACCCCATAAAAGGTTTTCGCGAATAGAGCCGGAAAACAGCACATTTTTCTGCAACACCATGCCCACACCGTTTCGTAAATTTTCTAAGCTGTACTCTTTAACATTCACACCGTCCACCAGAACCTCGCCTGCATCAGCATCGTAAAGACGGGGAATCATGGAAACTAAAGTGGTCTTTCCTGCACCGGTCGAACCAATAATGCCCACCGTCTGTCCCGGTTCAATAACAAGATTGATGTTTTCCAGAACCTTGCCCTCGGAATTTTTGTAGTAGCGGAAATCCACATTTCTAAATTCCACGCTTCCGTCTGTTACTTTTTTGTCCTTTTTCGTGGCATGATCGTCATTTAAGTCTACCTTTTCTTCCATAACCTCCTTAATGCGCTTTGCGGATGCCAACGCACGGGAAGAGGTCATAAACATCATGGAAACCATCATCAACGACATTAAAATTTGTGTAATGTAAGTGATAAATGCCGATAAATCGCCTACGGGCATGCCGTCGAAAGCAACCATGTTGCCCCCGAACCACAAAACCGCAATGGATGAAAAATTCATAAACAGCATCATCAGGGGCATCATGGTAATCATGTTGCGGATTGCCTTTAACCCCGACTGCTTTAAATCCTCGTTGGCACTTTCAAATTTGTCCTGCTCAAAATCCTCACGCACAAAGGATTTGACCACACGGATGTTGGTTAAGTTTTCCTGGATGGTGGTGTTTAAGGTATCCAGCTTTGTCTGCATGGCCTGAAACAGCGGAAATCCGCGCCGTATAATAAAAAACTGAATCAAAAGCATGCTCGGAATGGTGATGGCAAGCACCAAAGCCAGATCCGGCCGAAGCTTGATTGCCATAATCAGTGCACCAATCAGCATGCCGGGCGAGCGCAGAAACATACGAAGAAGCATATTCACAAAATTCTGAAGCTGGGTAATGTCGTTGGTCATGCGGGTAACCAAAGAGCCGGTGGAAAAGCGGTCAATGTTTGCAAAGGAAAAGGTCTGGATTTTTGAAAATACATCCTTTCTTAAATCTGCCGCAAAATTCACCGATGCCTTTGCCCCGAAATACGCACCGCCTACACCGCCGGTCATCATCAGAACCGCACAAAGAATCATTAAAAGAGCCGCCACAATGATGTAAGCGATGTTTTGTTGTTCCACACCCTGATTGATGATGTGTGCCATGCCAAGGGGCATTAAAATTTCCCCGATAACCTCTACAATCATGCAAAGAGGCCCCAAAATAAAATAATTTTTGTAGGGCTTAACATAGTTTGACCATTTCAAATTGCCGTTATCTCCTTTCCGTCTAAAACCGCCTTTGTCAGCTTGTCACCCTCATAGCTTAAGGAAAGCGTAAAAAAGGGCGAGCCGGGATTTTGAATCAGTTCTAAGAAAATTTTGTCTCCCTCCCATAGGGTAAGGGATAAAAGTTTATCTTTGTCAATCCATTCCAATGTGCCCTCATCGCAGTCGGTGCGGATTTGTCCCTCAAAACCGTCTGCAGTATACAGATGCATCACCTCGTAAATGGGCGTGTCGGGGCAAAAATGCACAACACCGCGATAGCGGTAGCGTGTAAGGGTAAGGCCCGTTTCTTCTTTCGACTCCCGAAGCAGACATTGCTCTGCCGTTTCGTTTTGCTCAAACTTTCCGCCAATGCCGATCCACTTGTCGCGGTTGATGTCTTTTTCTTTTTTGATTCGATGCAACATCAGATATTGATTGTCTTTTTCAATATAGCAAAGGGTCGTTTCAATCATATAAACACCTCATTTTAAATCTTACCTTACAGTATAACACACATTTGTGAAAAATGCATGAAAAACAGCAAAAAATAAAGGGGATAGGAAAAAATGTTTGGAATAAACGAACAGAGCCGATGCTTGTGGCATCGGGGCACCCGAAGCTGTATATAAATACTGCGAGGGCTCGGTTCGTTTATAGCAAAAACGCATTTATCAAAAGAAAACACGCAAAAAAACTGCGTGTTTTCTTCATTTTGTGTCTTTCTTGTGGATTTGTACAAACTTTGTTTGCCTTTATACTCGCGTTTTTGCGGTCCGGACTTTTTTTACATTCCCTTAAATGAATGGTCGTCTGTCTAAGACTAATTTTAAAGGCTTTGTGGTTTCAATGGTACCGGGAAGTGCGGAAGACAGCTCTGCTAAAGTGCAGGTTGCCGCAAACAGCGAATGCATATCGTTAAAGCCCTCATCCTTTTCGTAATCACAAGAGAGCATAAAATCCAAAAATTCCTTTTCGAATTTTAATAATGTCTGCCTGCATTCTTCAAAACGGTGATGACATTGGCGCATAGCGCGGGTGATGCAGTACACAAAATCCATCTCCAAAAACTCGCACCGCCTGCCGAAATTTTTAAAATAATGATTCAATTCTCCGCTCAAATACTGCTCTAAGCAGGTGTCAATCATTTTTTCGGGATATATAATGGCTCTTTTGTGGTTTTCCATGTTGAAAAGATAGTGGAACGCACCGCCCAAAACCTTGTGTGTTAAAGATTCGGGCAGGGTTGTAAACCCTTTTCTCCACATACCCGTAATCGGGTCTGCATTGTCATCCAGCCACTTAAAATAGGCACGAATCCACTCAATATCTGCCTCGTCCGAAAGAAGCATCACCACATAAATGCCTGCCCCGATGTGCGAATCCCGCCAGGGCGCATCCTCCCACCGCAGGCTGTCTAACAGCTTATAAAGCTCGTTTTTGTCTTTGTATTTGAGCACTTCAGTCGGGCGGTAGAGCGGTTTTGCATCAAAAAGCTCTAACGCCGCCATGCAATGTGCGGTGGTGTGCAGGGTGTGATGCGTGCTTTCTGCATACATTCCTGTTTCTGGGTTTTGCATACCTTGTAAAACCGATACCCACTCTGCCCGCTCCTTCGGGTCTTGGGGGAAATATCCGATTTGATAAAGAATATTTGCCGCATCTGCAACCCCGTATTCATTTAAACCCAGCTGTCTTGGCTTTTCGGCGCTTTCCCACAGCCATCTTTGATACTGTCCCGGTTTCCCTAAGTTATGCTTTTCAACCGTCTTTTTAATTTGGAGAACCAGTTCATCTAAGTTTCGCATTTGTCAGCCCTCCACATAAAAAGCTTTCAAATCATTTAATTTATGGGGCAAGCGTTCTTTTTCAATCACAATTTCTACCTGCTTTGCCATAATGGACGGAAACTTACAGATTCTCTTGTGTCCAACCGTGTTGCCCTGATACATCTGTATGGGCTTTCTGCTCCAGGGCGAAGAGGTCGCAAACACAGAAAAGGCTTCAATTTTGTCCCCTTCGGACAAATCCTCCATCAGTACCACATGATTGACTAAAGTTGGCTCGTCAAAGACCAGGGTGTATGTATTTTCTTCCCTTGTACAGGTCGCTTTTAAGGGCGAAGAAAAATCTTTTTTGATTTTATCTGCAAACTCCATCAGGCGATTTACATCCGCCTTTGGCAGTAAGCCGTCCCGGTCGGGTGCAATGTTTAACAGCAGGTTCGCGCCGTACCCTACCGAGCAGTAGTACATACCCATCAGCTGGTCTAAGCTTTTGATTTGATCTTCGTTGCAGTCGCTGTAAAACCAGATATTCCGCATCATGCAGTCGCATTCACCGGGCAGAAAAAGGGTTTCAATGGAATCCGCTTTGTCGGTGCGTACCGAAAACTCCAACTCGCTTACAATGTTGCAATTGGGAAGCGGTACATAGCCCGCTTCATTGCCTACCCAACGGGTGTCGGGGTCCCACATGTTAAAAATTAAGATGTTCGGTTGCATGGTGCGGATGGCGTTTACAATACGCACCGTATCATATTCATGCCCCTCCGAGCCACAGCCGTCAAACCACAAATAGTCAATTTTGCCGTAGTTTTGCAAAAGCTCCGAAATCTGATTGATAAAATAATCGTCATAATCTTTATTGTCCGAGCCTTCATAGCCTGCCTGGGCAGGGGAGTAGTAAAGTCCCACCTTTAAGTCATGCTTACGGCAAGCGTCCACAAATTCACGAACTACGTCACCTTTGCCGTCTTTCCAGGGGGAATTTTTAACTGAATATTCGGTATATTCCGACGGCCAGTTGGCAAACCCGTCATGATGCTTGCACACCAAAATGGCATACTGCATGCCTGCCTTTTTGGCAGTGGTAACCCATTGCTCGCAGTCTAAATTTTTAGGGTTGAATCCGCTTGCAGGCATTTCCTTGCCATCCCAGTCCTTATGTCCTTCATAAAAGGTGCGGATGCCGAAATGGATAAAAAGTCCCATTTCCCAGTTTAAAAAGTCCAGTTGTTCTTTCTTTATCGGTCGCATAGTTTTTCAAAACCTCCTTTTGCTTTATTATAACGCAAAAATACAGTTTTTTACATGGTTAAAGTTTACGGTTTGTCGTTAAAAGTTGACTTTTTTCAGAGACACGCATAAATCATGTTCCGCAGTCTCGGGAAATAAAAATCCTCTCTGGGATTTAAGGTGTGCTGGGCAAAGAACACGCCAAGCCCTGCTTTCGGGTCGCAAATCACCGCAGAGCCTGCCGCACCGCACCAACCGAATTCACCGATATTGCTTAAACTTCCATGGGACTTGTCCGCCATCACGCGTACACCAAAGCCGTAGTCATAGCCCTTATACTGCTTCCAGTTCCAGCCCGGGAGCGTGTCGTGTTTTACTCTTGTGGTGCGAAGCAAATCAATGCCTGCTTCCGATAAAATGCGAGCGCCGTTTTTCGCTGTACCATAGTTCCCAAGCGCCCCTGCAAATTTTGCATAATCCGAAACGGTTGTGATAATGCCTGCACCGCCGCTGTCATACACAGGCGAAAATTCGTAATTGTTCACCGACGGTTGCAGAATATGTTTTCCCTCTTGCATACCGCCTGTTTTTTGTGCCTCTACCAAATCCTCAGGTCCGTTTTCCACCTGAAAACGGTAAATGGGTGCTAAATTTTTCAGCATCGCATCGGTCGGATGGTATGCGGTATCAAACATTTCGAGCGGTTCAAAAATGTTTTGTCGCATATAATCTTTAAATTTCATGCCCGAAACCACCTCTACCAGACACGCTAAAGCATCATGGCTCAAGCTGTACTGGAAATTGGTGCCCGGCTCAAAGGATAAGGGCTGTTCAGCCAGAGTGCGGATAACAGTACGGGTATCCATGGACAACCCTTTTTGTTTTACCGCCTCTTTCAAGCTAGCTGAATCGTAGCTGAAGCCCGATGTCATGTCAAAAAGATGTCCCACCAGAATCGGATTTTTGGCAGGCACCAAATCCCCCTCAGGGGTTTTAAGCATCATGCTTTTGAATTCGGGCATATAGTCGGAAAGGAGGTCAGTGGGCAATATTTTTCCCTGCTCAATCAGTTGCATGCCCGCAACGGCGGTTGCCACCTTAGAGCAGGAATAAATAAAGAAATGCTCGTTGCCTGACATTCTTAAATTGTTTTCCACATCCTTAAGCCCCGAAGCATATTTAAACACCCGCTCGCCGTGGAGATAAATCTCCACAGCGTTTCCCGGGTTATAAAAGGTTGTCCAGTCATCCATTAACTGTTTTAAGGGTTCAAAATTCATGTTCTCACCTCACGCAATGTCTTTCGGGGAGTCGTTATCTAAAATCAAAGGCAAAACTTCAAAGCTGTAGGCAATTTCTTCATCGCCCAGAAGTCTGAATTTTTCAGAAACTAACGGACCGCAGGAGCCTGAGCCTGTGCCGGTTACCTTATAGTCAATTCTAAGGTATGTTTCATCCTCTTTTTCCAAATCCCAGGTGTGTTTTGCATCCATCATGTTCTCGGTGCTGTAATGAGAAACCGCAAATTCAAAGGTCTCTCCGCGCTTTGCCCGAACCAGGATACCTCTGCCTAACTCGTCCACAACCGAAACCCATTTTGTCTTGGTGTGGTTGCCGTGATCCTGGGGTTTAATATAGGGTACATACTGTTCATCAACAGTGGTTTTGTAATGTCCGACCGTGGTGTGATGACACATGTCATTCAAGTTTTCGTCAGGTCCCATACCGTAGTATTCCACCTTTTCAGAGCCTGCAGCTAAGCAGAAATCCATACCGAATCGGGGCAGGAAATATTCGTAGTCCGCTTTGCCCTTTACCGAAACGGAAATCACACCGTCACCCGTTACGGTATAGGTTACGGTATAGTTCACAAACGGCTTTCTTGCAGGACATGCAACGCCCTGCTTTGCGGTAATCACAATAGCGCCTTTCTCTTCTTTCCATTCGGTTTCAAAGTTGTGCGCCGTATTGTAACGGAATACGCTGTGCTTGCTCTGTCCTAAATACCACTTGTTCCACATGGGTCTGAAGTTATCCATTTCAGCGGCATTAACCGAAAATTTCGTGCGGTCGGCAAGAATGTCTGCACCGCCTACCGACAACACATCAAACGCACCGTAAATCTTGTTGAACAGATAGGTGAAGTTGTTTCCGCGGAGCTGTAAAAATTCATTGTCCTCAAATTCTGCAACCACTTTACCCGGAAGTGCCATCGCCTTTTTCACCTCAGGGACATCCAAAGCAAAGTGGGTAAAGCCTGTTTCGTACCCTGCCTTTTCCCAAAGGGAATCGGTCGTGGTTAAGGTGCGGAAGGTAATGTGACAGCCGTGCTTTACACTTTCAGGCAAAACAGAAAGGTCAATCACAATTTTCTTGGAGGTATGGGGTTGCATAGAATAGCGGGGAAGCTCTTTCTTTAAAAGGATGTCACCATCCGCTTCAATTTCGTATACAATTTGATAGTTGTTTGCATTGGTAAAATCAAAACGGTTGCAGATGCGGAACTCACCCTTGTTTGCATCAATTTCTTCCACATATACGTTCTGATAAATTGCCTTTGCTTCTAAAGCACCCGAAGAGAAGGTGCGGTCAGGACGCACCAAGCCGTCATTACAGAAGTTGTCCGCGTTAATGATTTCACCGCAGTCACCGCCGTAGCCGTATGCCTTGTTGCCGTCCTCATCCTCTAATACAACGGTGTGGTCGCACCATTCCCAGATACAACCGCCGATGCAACGGGGGTACTTGTAAAATACATCCCAGTACTGCTTGAGATCGCCGGGACCTACACCCATTGCGTGGGAGTATTCGCAAAGGAAGAAGGGTCTTTTTTCTTTTAAAAGATTCTTGCCCTCTTCAATACACTGATTAACATCGCTGTACATATAGCTGATAATATCGAATTCAGGTGCATGCTCCTTTTGAATTTCGCCACTCTGCAAACGGTGACGGTTGGAGTTTTCGTAGTGGGTAAGTCTTGTGGAATCCTTGCCTTTAAAATAATGGTACATGGCAATGTGATTGTCCCCGTAGTCCGATTCGTTGCCCATGGACCAGAACAGTACAGAGGTTGCGTTCTTATCCCGTTCAAACAGCTTTTCTGCTCTGTCCAGATACGCGTTTTTCCATTCAGGATTATGGGAAACGTGCTTGGGATTATACGCATGGTATCCGCTGTACAGATAAATAAAGCCATGACACTCCAAATCCGTCTCATCCATAACATAAAAGCCGTATTCGGAGCACAAATCCACAAATTCGGGGGTGTTGGGGTAGTGGGAGGTACGAATGCAGTTGATGTTTAACCGCTTCATCTGCTCTAAATCGTGACGGATGTGCGATATGGGCGTCACATGTCCTAAGGTCGGGTGAGAATCGTGACGGTTTACACCCTTTAATTTTACGGCAACACCGTTCACTAAAAGGGCACAATTGTCTGCAATCTCCACCGTGCGGAAACCGATTTTTTTGGCAATATACTGGTCATCCACTTTTAAAACCAGGGTATACAGATACGGATGCTCTGCATTCCAGCTCGTTACGTTTTCCAAAGTGCAGGAATAAGTCGCTTTTTTGGTTTTGTCCGAAAGAATAAGCTTGTTTTCTGCATCATACAGAGAAATTTCAACCTCAGGCTTGCCCGAAAACGAAAAATCAATGTCTAAAACACCGTCTTTGTAGGTATTGGTCAGCCCTGCACGCACAAAGAAATCGTCAATGCGCACCTTACTGCGGGCAGTTAAATATACATCTCTGAAAATACCCGATAAGCGATAAAAATCCTGGTCCTCTAAGTATGTGCCGTCGCTCCACTTTAAAACCACCGCACGGATGTTGTTTTTGCCCGGCTTTAACGCAGAGGTAATGTTAAAGGTGGTAGGGGAATGAGGCACCTTATCGTAGCCTAATTCCTTGCCGTTTACAAAAAGGTAAAAGAACGAGTCTACCCCCTCAAAGGTTACAAAAACGTCCTTATTTTCAAAGCTTTCGGGCAAATAAAAATCTCTGGAGTACACCCCTGCCGGATTGTCATTTGGTACAAACGGCTCGGTCACAGGGATAGGATATTCCACATTCGCGTACTGGGGAATGTCAAACCCGTACATCTGCCAGTTGGACGGCACGGGAAGTACGTCCCAGTCGTCGGTATCAAGGGTCCCGATGTTTTCGGGCACATCATAAAATCTGTCATAGTAGGCAAAATCCCAGTTGCCGTTTAAAAGCAGGTAATAGGGGGAAAACCGCTTGTTGTTTTTGCCCGCATTTTCCAAATCGGCAAAGGGGATGAAATAACTCTTTGTTTTTTCGGTACCCTGGTGCAGTACCGAAGGATTCTGAAAATCTTTAACGTTCATAACGCACCGCCTTATATTTTTTTCTTTATTATATCAAATATAGGACAGAAAGTAAATAATAAATTATTGCTTGAAATTGCGTATTTTATAGAAAATATTGCTTTTTTTAAAGATTTGTGGTAAAATAATAAGTTATAAAAGAGACGGAGGCGAAGACTTTGGCAAAATTTGAAAAAGACCTGGTGCAGGGCAGTGTCATCAAACAGCTGATTCTGTTTTCCATGCCCATTTTATTGTCCAATCTGATACAGACACTTTACAGTGTGGCAGATATGATTATTGTAGGACAGTTCCGCGGTGCAGCGGCAATGTCGGGGGTCAATATCGGCTCACAGATTACCTTTTTAATCACCAACATGGTGTTTGGTCTGTCGGTTGGTGCGACCGTTTTAATTGGGCAGTACAAGGGCGCGGACAACCGCGAGGGCATCAAAAAAACCATCGGCACACTTTTTTCGTCGCTGGCTTTTCTGGCGGTTGTTTTAACGGTTTTGATGCTGGTTGTGCAAAAACCGCTTTTGAAGCTGATCCAAACGCCTCCCGAATCCTTTGCAGAAGCAAGCAAATATTTCTTTGTCACCACCTTAGGTAACATTTTCATTTTTGCTTATAATGCCTTAAGTGCCGTAATGCGTGGTTTGGGCGACAGTAAAAATCCGCTGCTGTTTGTGGGCGTTGCCTGTGTGACCAATGTTGTGTTGGACATTTTACTGGTGCCCACCTTTCAAAGCGGTGCAACGGCTGCAGCGGTTGCAACCGTTATCTCCCAGGCGGTCAGTGTGATTTTGTGCATACTGTATTTAAAACGCAACAACTTTATCTTTTCGTTTAACAGAGAATCCTTTAAGGTGGATAAACCAAGCTTAAAGCTTATTTTAAAGCTTGGCATCCCCTCATCCATTCAGAACGTGGCAACGGGCGCATCCTTTCTGTTTTTAACCACTTTAGTCAACTCCCTTGGCTACGAAGCTTCTGCGGCAGTGGGTGCTGTAGGTAAATTAAACGGCTTTGCCATTTTGCCTGCCGCAGCAATGTCCAGCGCAGTTTCTGCCATGGTTGCCCAGAATCTGGGTGCAGGCAGGCTTGACAGAGCAAAGCGTACCACCTTTTGCGGTATCGGCATTGCCGTTTTCATCAGCGTAGTCATTTTTGCATTTGTAACGGTATTTCCCGAGCTTTGTATGCGTGCCTTTACCGACGAGCAAGCGGTTATCCAAAAGGGTGTCGATTACATGGCGGCATTTAAATATGACTATTTGATTGTCCCCTTTGTGTTCTGCTTTAACGGTCTGTTCATCGGCTCGGGACATCCCACCGTATCTTTAATTAACGGTATGATTTCGTCTATTTTGTTCCGTATTCCTGCATCCTATCTCTTTGGTATTGCCATGGCTATGGGCTTGTTTGGCGTAGGTCTCGGGGCACCGGTGGCATCAGGCGCGGCATTGTTGTTCGGTCTTATTTTCTTCCTCACCGGTAAATGGAAAAAAGCAATAATCAAAGCGGAGGTATAAACAATGAAACTATCCGAAATTTTAGGAAAAGGCAAACCCACCCTTTCCTTTGAAGTATTCCCACCCAAAACGGCAGACAACTACAGCTCTGTGGAAACAGCCGTAGAGGAAATCGCGGCATTAAAACCGCACTTTATGAGTGTAACCTATGGTGCAGGCGGTGGTACCAGCGCATTTACCACCTCCATTGCAGCAAATATACAGAAAAAGCATGATGTAACTGCTCTTGCGCACTTAACCTGTGTATCCTCCACCAAGGAAAAGGTGAGAGAGCAGGTGGAGCTGTTTAAAGCAGAGGGCATCGAAAACATCTTAGCGCTCCGCGGTGACATTCCCAAAGACGGGAAAGTCGCGCAGGATTATAAATACGCGGCAGAGTTGATATATGATGTGAAAAGCCGTGGAGATTTCTGCATTGGCGGTGCCTGCTACCCGGAAGGGCATGTGGAAAGCAAGCATACCGCAGATGATATCAAATATTTAAAAGAAAAGGTGGACGCAGGGCTAAGCTTTATGACCACCCAGATGTTTTTTGACAATCACATTCTATATACATTTTTGTATAAAATCCGCGAAGCAGGCATTAAAATTCCTGTGGTTGCAGGTATTATGCCGGTAACCCGCGCCAACCAGTTAGAACGAATTGTGGGCATGTCGGGCACATACCTGCCCCAGCGCTTCAAAGCCATTGTGGATAAGTTCGGTGACGACCCCAACGCTATGCTTCAGGCAGGTATTGCCTATACCACCGAGCAAATCATAGACCTTCTGGCAAACGGTGTAAACCACATCCATATTTATACCATGAACAAGCCCGAGGTTGCAGCCCAGATTCAAAAAAGCTTATCGGAGATTATCAAATGATTTTTGTAATAGATTCTGTGCCGGTGGACAAAAGGGAAGTGGCCCGCTACTTAGGCTACGGCAAAACAAACCCCGATACCGCAACCGACGGACTGATAGATAAAATGATCAAAACCCTTTCCCCTTCTGCAAAGGTTTGGAGCATGGAAAGTCCCGTGACCGTTTCAGGGGCTTCCGTTTCTCTTGACGGCTTGTGCTTTGAAAGTCAAAGCCTTGCGCAAAATTTAAAGGGTTGCGAAAAGGCTGTAGTGTTCGGTGCAACCTTAGGCATTGCTTTTGACCGCCTTTTGCAGCGCACCGAAATTTTATCCCCTGCTGAAGCTGCTGTTTTGCAGGCAGTGGGAACGGCTGCCATTGAATCGGCTTGC
The DNA here is from genome assembly GCA_017410375.1 of Clostridia bacterium. Taxonomy (NCBI): domain Bacteria; kingdom Bacillati; phylum Bacillota; class Clostridia; species Clostridia bacterium. Next base: position 28,129 of record JAFQQW010000065.1, read on the forward strand.
GATATATTTTGCGAACGCTTAGGCAAAACCCGTCCGCGGTTCAGTCCCGGCTACGGGGATTTACCCCTTACAGCACAAAAAGACCTTTTTAAGGTGCTGGATTTACCCAGACGTTTAGGGGTTACCTTAACCGAAAGTCTGCTTATGGTGCCCACCAAATCGGTGACCGCCATTGTGGGAATGGGAGAAACCAAATGTGAATCGGGCTGTGCAACCTGCACCCACCCCTGCGTATTCAGAAAAGAGGAATAAAAATGATTTTTAAAGACCAATATATGTTTTTTGACGGTGGAACGGGTACCGTGTTGCAGTCCATGGGCTTAAAGCCGGGCGAGCAACCCGAAGCCTGGAATTTATCCGCCCCCGAAAAAATTATCGCCCTGCATAAAGCCTATATCGAAGCAGGCGCAAATCTCATCAAAACCAACACTTTCGGTGCATCACCCTTAAAATTCGGCGAAAATTTTGCGGAAGTGGTAAAGGCAGGCGTACAAAACGCAAAGGAAGCGGTTAAAGGGACGGACACCTTGGTTGCTTTGGACATAGGTCCCACCGGAAAGCTGTTAAAGCCCTACGGCGATTTAGAGTTCGAGGACGCAGTTGCTTGCTTTGCAGAGGTTGTAAAGGCAGGAAAAAATGCCGACCTCATTTTAATCGAAACCATGAACGACAGCTTAGAAACCAAAGCAGCGGTGCTTGCGGCAAAGGAGAATTCTGATTTACCCATATTTGTCACCTGCGTGTATGACGAAACGGGCAAGCTCATGACGGGCGCAACACCTGAAGCCATGGTTGCCATGTTAGAGGGCTTGGGCGTTTCTGCCATCGGTGTAAACTGCAGCTTAGGTCCTGTGGAAATGCAGGGCGTTGTGCAAAAATTAGTTGAAAACGCCTCTGTTCCCGTTATTGTAAACCCCAACGCAGGTCTACCAAAGCTTCAAAACGGTGAAACGGTGTTTGATATCACCCCAATAGGGTTTGCAGATGCCATGGAAACCATAGCAAACATGGGCGCATGCATTTTAGGCGGTTGTTGCGGTACAACCCCCGACCATATCCGTGCTATGACAGAACGCGTGAAGAAAATGCCCTTCAAAGCCCCCGTACCCAAACAAAAAACGGTGGTGTCCTCCTATACCCATGCGGTAGAAATCGGGCAAAAACCCATTTTGATTGGTGAACGCATCAACCCCACCGGTAAACCACGCTTAAAAGAAGCTCTCCGAGAGCATAAAATGGATTATATCTTAAACGAGGGCTTACAGCAACAGGAAAAAAAGGTCCACATTTTAGACGTCAATGTGGGACTTCCCGAAATAGACGAGCCGTCCATGATGGAAGAGACGGTTAAAGCTCTGCAGGCGGTGTCCGACCTGCCTCTGCAGATTGATACCTCCGATTTTGATGCCTTAGAGAAAGGTATGCGTTGCTATAACGGCAAACCCATGGTGAACTCGGTAAACGGCAAGCAGGAGAGCATGGATAAAGTGTTCCCGCTGGTGAAAAAATACGGCGGTGTGGTGGTTGCCCTGACCTTAGACGAAACGGGCATCCCGAAAACGGTCGAGGGCAGACTTGCCATCGCAGATAAAATCTACGCAGAAGCGTCTAAATACGGCATTTCCCCAAAAGACATTGTGGTGGATGCCCTTGCCATGACCATAAGCTCGGATACCGCTTCGGCACTTACCACCTTAGAAACTGTAAGGAGGCTTTCTGCCCTGGGCAGAAAAACAAGCCTTGGCGTTTCCAATATTTCGTTCGGCTTACCCAACCGTGAAGCCATTAACAGCACCTTTTTCGGGCTTGCCATGGAAAACGGCTTGTCGGCTGCCATTATGAATCCCCATTCCGAGGGCATGATGCAGGCATACTACAGCTTTTGTGCATTGCATAACCTAGATGCAAACTGCACCGACTATATTACCTATAACGCAGACAAAACTGCACCCCAGGCGACCGCCAAAGACACGTCGGAAACCTTGAAAAGTGCCATCATCAAAGGTTTAAAAGACAGTGCAGGTGCGCTTTGCAAAAGCCTCTTAGCTGAAGAAATGTCTGCCATGGATATCATCAAAGAGCATATCATTCCGGCTTTGGATGTGGCAGGCAAAGGCTTTGAACAAAAAACGGTCTTTCTGCCCCAGCTTTTAATGAGTGCCGAAGCGGCAAAGGAAGCCTTTGAGGTGGTAAAATCTACCATGACCAAGACCGCTTCCGACAAAGGCAAAGTGATTGTGGCAACGGTAGAGGGCGATATCCATGATATCGGTAAAAATATTGTAAAAGTTCTTTTGGAAAACTACGGCTTTGACGTGTTGGACTTAGGTAAAGATGTAAAAGCCGAAACGGTGCTTGAAGAAACCAAAAAACACAACGTAAAATTAGTGGGCTTAAGTGCGCTGATGACCACCACCGTCCCGGCTATGGAAAAGACCATTAAGCTTCTCCGTGAGCAGGCTCCCGATGTTAAAGTGGTAGTCGGCGGTGCGGTGCTTACTCAGGAATACGCCGATGCCATGGGTGCCGACAAATACGCAAAGGATGCCATGGAAACGGTACGCTATGCCGAAGAACTGTTTTCTGCAGTGTAAAAACAACATTTACGGAGTTTTAAAAAACATGCAACAAAAATCAAATGCCATATACTATGTGTATATGTTTCTGGTAGTGGGAATCTGGAGTGTATCGCCCCTTGTCACCAAAACCTTTTATGATTATTATTCCGCAACGGCATACACCCTTTTGTGTGCGCTCATTTCTGCGGTAAGCTTTACTTTATTGTCTGTCAAAAAATTGAAAATGTTAGACAAACAGTATTTTAAAGTGGCAATCGTAACAGGTGCCTGCTACTCTCTGGCAACCATTTCCCAAAAAATCGGTCTGCAATACACAACCCCTGCTATGTACGCATTTCTGGAAAATACCTCCTGCATCATCGTACCGCTCTTAATGCTTTTTATGTTCAAACAAAAGCCCTGCAAGCCGGTTGCGTTTGCAAGTGTCATCTGCCTTTTGGGTTGCTTTGTGTTAAGCGGTGCAAATTTCTCGGGCGGGCTTGGAATGGGTGAAATTCTTTGTGCCCTGGCAGGCTTTTTATACGCAGGTAATATCGTGGGTACAGGCGTATACGCCAAAAAAATGGATGCCGTTTTGTACCTGATGATTCAGCAATGGGTTAACGTTGTGCTGTCTGCGCTTTTTATGGTTTGCCTGCACTATATTCGTCCTGAGGGCGTGGCACTGGAATACATACACTTTTCCTTTGACTTTAAAATTTTATTGCTTGCAGTGCTGACCAACTTAATCGTAAGCTGTGTATGCTGGATTTTGCGCACCATAACGGTTACAAAACTGGATGTCACAGTGGTCACCATCACCATGTCCACTCCTGCGGTTTTGACCACAATCCTTTCGGTTTGCTTAGGCTTGGATACCGTAAGCTGGTCGCTGATTTTGGGCGCGACCTTAATTTTCAGCGCCGTCCTGCTCTCGGGTCTTGGCGAAACACTATCCACAAAGAAAAATTAAAAATGTCGCTTAACTGTAAGGGCGAAATAAAAGCCTTCCTCTGACGAGGAAGGTGGCACGCGTAAGCGTGACGGAAGGAGAGAAATATCGAACGGAGCAGAACCCTCGCTGGATTCCGCTCCGTTACTTTCTTTTTGCAAGTTTGCGTTTTAATTCTTGCAAAATCATTGACACATACCGTAAAATATGATAAAATACCTTTATTGTGAATGATGGAAAGGAATGAACATAAAATGGGTCTTACATTAACTGAAAAAATCCTTAAAAACCATGTAGTGGACGGGGAATTCAAAAAAGGCAACGAAATCGGTATCCGTATCGACCAGACCTTAACCCAGGACGCTACAGGCACCATGGCATACTTAGAATTTGAAGCCATCGGAATTCCGCGTGTCAAAACCGAAAAATCGGTTGCATATATTGACCATAACACCCTGCAGTCCGGCTTTGAAAATGCAGACGACCACCGTTTTATCGGCTCGGTTTGCAAAAAGCACGGCATTTACTTTTCACGTCCCGGTAACGGCATCTGCCATCAGGTGCATTTAGAGCGCTTCGGCATCCCGGGCAAAACCTTAATCGGCTCGGACAGCCATACCCCCACAGGTGGCGGTATCGGTATGATTGCCATCGGTGCAGGCGGTTTGGACGTTGCGGTTGCTATGGGTGGCGGTGCATATTACATCACCTATCCCAAAATCGTAAAAGTAAATTTAACTGGAAAATTATCTCCCTGGTGTGCCGCAAAGGACGTTATTTTAGAAGTGTTAAAACGCCTTTCTGTTAAAGGTGGCGTAGGTAAGGTTATCGAATATTGCGGTGAGGGTGTAAAAACCTTGTCTGTTCCCGAGCGTGCAACCATCACCAACATGGGCGCAGAGCTTGGTGCAACCACCTCCATCTTCCCCTCGGACGATGTAACAAAGGCATTCTTAAAAGCCCAGAAGAGAGAGCAGGATTTTGTTCCTCTTTGCGCAGACGAGGATGCAGAATATGACGAATTTGTAGAAATCAACCTTTCCGAAATCGAGCCTGCGGCAGCTTGCCCCCATTCTCCCGATGCGGTAAAACCCCTTTCCGAAATCGGCGAAATGAAAATTGACCAGGTTTGTATCGGCTCTTGTACCAACAGCTCGCTGCTTGATATGTTAAAGGTTGCCCACATCTTAAAGGGCAAAACGGTACACCCCGATGTGTCTTTGTCCATTGCCCCCGGCTCTAAGCAGGTATTAAATATGCTTGCAGAAAACGGTGCCCTTGCCATTATGATTGCGGCAGGTGCAAGAATATTAGAAAGTGCCTGCGGTCCCTGCATCGGTATGGGTCAGGCACCAAACTCCAAAGGTATTTCCCTTAGAACCTTCAACCGTAACTTTGAGGGCCGTTCGGGTACAAAAGACGGTCAGATTTATCTGGTTTCCCCCGAGGTTGCGGCAGTATCTGCCATCACCGGCGTTTTAACCGATCCCCGTACCTTAGGGGATATGCCCGCATTTGAATTGCCCGAAGAATTTTTAATTAACGATAACATGGTAGAACCGCCCGTAGCGGAAGCGGATATGGATTCTGTGGAAGTGCTCCGCGGTCCCAACATCAAGCCGTTCCCCAAAACCGAACCGCTTTCTGATGTAATCGCTTGCGATTGCTCCTTAAAGGTTGGGGACAACATCACCACCGACCATATCATGCCCGCAGGCGCAAAGATTTTGCCCCTCCGTTCCAACATTCCTGCCATTTCCAAGCATTGCTTCACTGTTTGCGACGAAGCATTCCCCGAAAGAGCAGAAAATTTGGGCAAGAGCATTATTGTAGGCGGTGCCAACTACGGTCAGGGCTCATCCCGTGAACACGCGGCACTTGCGCCTCTGCATCTTGGCGTAAAGGCGGTACTCACAAAATCCTTTGCAAGAATCCACAGAGCAAACCTGGTAAACGCAGGCATTTTGCCTTTGGAATTTGCTTGTGAAGCGGATTATGAAAAAATCGCCCAGGGCGACAGCATTGAAATGAAAGATTTGATTGAAACCGTGAAAAACGGCAAAGATTTTATCTTAACCAATAAAACCAACGGTGCGGAAATTGTGTTGAAATGCGACCTTTCCGACCGTCAGAAGGATATTATTTTGGCAGGCGGTTTGCTGGCTTATACAAAAATGAAAGGATAATCGGACATGGCTAAAATTCAGATGAAAACCCCCTTAGTCGAAATGGACGGGGACGAAATGACCAGAATTATCTGGCAAATGATTAAAGATATTTTGATTTACCCTTATGTGGACTTAAAATCCGAGTATTATGATTTAGGGCTGGTGCACAGAAACGAAACAGATGACAAGGTTACTTTCGAGTCTGCCGAAGCCACCAAAAAATACGGTGTTGCGGTTAAATGTGCCACCATCACTCCCAACGCGGCAAGAATGCCCGAATACAATTTAAAGGAAATGTGGAAGTCACCCAACGGCACAATCCGTGCGATTTTAGACGGTACCGTATTCCGTACCCCCATTATCGTAAAGGGTATTACCCCCTATATTCCCACCTGGACAAAGCCCATTACCATTGCCCGTCATGCCTATGGTGATGTGTATAAAAATACCGAAATGCAGGTGCCCGAAGGCGCAAAATGTGAACTCGTCTGCACCGATAAAAACGGCAATGAAACCAGAAGCTTAATTCATCAGTTTGGCGATTCTGCAGGCATCATTCAGGGTATGCACAATGTGGACAGCTCTATTGAGAGCTTTGCAAGAAGCTGTTTTAACTTTGCTCTCGATACCAAGCAGGATATCTGGTTTGCAAGCAAGGACACCATCTCCAAAAAATACGACCACCGCTTTAAAGATATTTTCCAGGAAGTGTTTGACAACGAATACAAGGAAAAATTCGAAAAAGCAGGCATTGAATACTTCTATACATTGATTGATGATGCGGTTGCACGCGTAATCCGCTCCGAGGGCGGTTATATCTGGGCTTGCAAGAACTATGACGGCGACGTCATGAGCGATATGGTGGCAACGGCCTACGGCTCTCTTGCTATGATGACCTCCGTGCTGGTTTCGCCCGACGGTGTGTATGAATATGAAGCGGCACACGGTACCGTTCAGCGTCATTATTACAAGCACTTGAAAGGCGAAAAAACCTCCACAAACTCGGTGGCAACCCTGTTTGCATGGACAGGTGCTTTAAGAAAACGCGGTGAAATGGACGAATTGCCCGACCTCATCAGATTCGCAGATGCTTTGGAAAAAGCAACCATCCAGACCATTGAAGAGGGCGTGATGACCGGCGACCTCTACCTCTTGTCCAACTTGCCCAACAAGCAAAAAGTAGACACCGAAGAATTTTTACTCGAAGTAAACAAACGCTTACAAGCATTGTTGGCATAATCAAAAAGCTCCCTCGGTGAGGGAGCTTTTTCAATTATATCATTTCTTTGCTTTGTAGTTGCTGGGCGAGCATCCGTATGCCTTACGAAATGCCTTGCCGAATGCTGAAACGGAAGAGTATCCGCATTTATCTGTAATTTCCGAAACAGTATTTCCGCTTTCCAACATATAAAGAGCAACAGACATCTTGTGCATCTGGCTGAATTTCATAGGCGATGTGCCCATAGCCTTAGAAAAAAGGCGTATAAAATAGCTTTCGTTTATAGAAAGTTTTTCAGCAATTTCTTTGGATGAAATATTGGGATTTTCTTCCAATAACTTTAATGCCGTTACAATAAACTTGTCCGAAATGTAGGGTAATTTTATATGCCGTTCTATATAAGAGAGTATCGACTTTAAAAATTTTAACGCAACGATGCGATCTGATTCATCCCGTCGGTGCAGTTTAATGCTGTTTATAAATGTAAAGAATTCTGCAAGCCCAAAGCTGTTTCCGGGAATTTCGGTAAAACTGTCAAACTGCAGAGCAGGGGCGCAGTAATAATCGAAAAAATTGTGGTCAAAATTTTCAGCCGATACACGGTGGAAGTCTTTGGCTTGCGGCAAAATATACACATTGCCCAGAGTGAGCTTAAATTCTTTCTGTGCATATTTCACCGTACAACTACCCCCATTTACATAATACAGACGGTTTAATTTTTTTGCAACATCATTTTTGCCCCACGGACCATTGGAAACAGCCCGTCCAAAGTCGTGCAGTGTAATTTTGTTATATTCCATAAAAATCTCTCCTTAATGTCAATAGTGGACTACTATTCGTCGATTTCGGAAATTCCCAAACGACAATAAACATGCTATAATTATTATAAAGTATGGATTTTATAAAGTCAATACTAAAATACAGGGAAGGATGAACAAAATGAAAAAAGGGTTTAAATTTTTGTCTGTTATGCTTGCACTTTCGTTGGTTTTGTCGTTGGTAGCCTGCAGCGGACAGAAAACAACAAGCAAAACGGACGACACGCTGACTATTTTCGGTAACGTGGGGAGTACGGAGGGGATGTCCGTGATTGATGAGAAGATTATTAACGGATTCAAAGAAAAAACAGGAATTACGGTTGAAATACAGACCGGCTCATCTTCGGGCTATCTGGAACAGCTGCAGCTTCTGATTGCATCGGGCGAGTATCCGGATGTTGCGTTGTTCCCCACGACCACCGTGCAGGCATATATTGATGTGTGCGAAGGCGGAAAGGTTGCAGCCCTTGACGAATATCTGACAGAGGAAAATTGTCCCAATCTGATGGCGTATACCTATCCGTCAGCCTGGGAAGGTGTAAAACCGCTTGATGACGGCAAAATTTATGCAGTTCCAAGAACATCGCTTACCCGTAACGAAGGAATAATTGTTCGCGCTGACTGGATGAAAAATATCGGCATGGGCAATATTTTAGAGCGTGATTTTCATGATGTTTCGGCAGATGAATTTAAAGAAATTTTAAAAAGAATGACCGAGGATGACCCGGATAACAACGGTAAAGATGATACTATAGGTACATCCTGCTGGACGGATGATGTAACCAAGCAGTTCGGACCTCTCGAATTTTCGCGCGGTTTTTACGGCGACTACGGCTGGTATGCTTACGAAGGCGAAGAATATGATTATATGTTTCCGCAGTACTCATTAAAGAGTGATATCTTTAAAAATCAGCTGCAGTACACACAGGATTTGTATACCGCCGGCTATTTTGATGTAGACGGACCGTCCATGACCAAATCTGCTGTCGGCGATGAGTTTATCAAGCAACGCTATGGGGTGAGACCTGCATTTGTAGGTGATTTGGCAAGTGAAGAAGAAAAGATTGTAGATGCAAACAATGGCATTCGTCACCCGGAAGGCTCTTATGTTGACTATATCTTTGCCAAGGATGAAAACGGTGTTGTTGCAGGTAACGGCTACTATAAACCTATGTGGGGACAATGGTGCGTGTTTACCGTTTGCGAAAACCCGAATAACTTTATCCAATTCTGCGACTATATGCTGTCAGATGAAGTATGGGATATGATTGCAAACGGTGTTGAAGGCATTACCTATGAAATGATTGGCGGTATCAAAACACCTATCGTGGTTGAGCCGGGTGAGCAGGGCAGAGGCGCTTCCTTCCCTTCCGGCATTATAAGAAAAGCAGGAGACCCTGAATTTTTTGCTTTGCGAGGCGTTAAACCGGACAAGACTGCTTATATGGAAGAACCTACTCTTCATAGTTTTTATATCGGTCAGGTTACGCAGATTGACGGATTGGATAACGGCTTTGTGCCCGAAGCATCCTCCAAAACTCAATTTATCAATGCGCAGGATGATTTGGCGCAGGTAATTACCAAAATCTGCGCAGGTAAAATGCGTGTTTCTGAATACGATAAAGCATTAGATGCATGGTATAAAGCAGGCGGTAAAGACTATGTGGAACAGATGAATGCTTACATTTCCAAAAACCAAAGCTCTGATTCTGCGACGAAGATTGAAAAGCCCGTGCAGCCGGATCAATGGACAGCGGAATATAATGCCTTACTTGAAAAATACGAGCAATAAATGAGGTGACATGTATATGAAAAGATTGACAGCATTACTGACAGCCTTGTGTGTGCTTTTATCCTGCATTACCGTTTTTGGAGCAAGCAAGGCAAGTCAGCAAGTCTACAGCACCGAAACCGCAGAAAACGACATTGTTTTTCATCATAAAGATGCCGAAAAAACAGGCACCTGGACAGAGTCCTGGGCGATGAAAAATTATGATGGAAAAGCACACGAATGGTCCAACGAAAGCGGTGCAACCATTACCTTTGCCATCAAGGATGTGAAGGCAGGCAACTATGAAGCGTACTATTGGGTTTGTCCGCATATGTACAATATAGAAAAAATGGAGTTTACCGTTTCCCATAACGGCAAAGAGTCTAAAACCTTTGTGCATCAGAGACTGGATGACGGAGAAAAGGTAACGGCAGGCTGGGTATCTGTGGGCGTGTTCGATTTTACGGGCAAAGGTGATGAAAAATTCTTCCACGAAAATCCGGGCGGTAACACAAGAGCAACCGCTATAAAGCTTATACCCACCCAAAAAGAGGTTTCTTTACCTGATACCAAGCAGGAAGAAGCACAAAAACCTGTTGAGGATGTGCCTGTAATTGGCGAAAAGCGTCCCCATTCCGATTCGCAGCTTAAAAATATCACCGTAGCACCTGCAGGTAAATGCACCTGGATGGGAGACTGGACATACAGCTCTGCTGTATTGGGACCTATGGTAAATTACGGACAGAGTATGTGGATTGCAGGTGTCGGAGAAGAGGCAACCGTTACCTATAACCCCGAAATTTCTGCAGTTGGCGATGTAAATGTGTTTGTATATCTCTTGTATTGGGCTTCAAATCAGAACAATCAGGTAAAATATGAGGTGCATCACAACGGCAAAGTGGACGAAGTGGTTTTAGATCCCACCACTTTAACCGAAAGCTCGTGGGTATACCTTGGTACCTATGATTTCAAAGGTACACCCGAATCTGAATTTGTAAAATTGGTTTGCGTGGAAAACGAAAATGCAAAAGCAAACACCAGAGCTTCTACCGTAATGTTTGAAATTGTAAATTCTGCCAACGGCGGTATCTGGCAAACACGCTATGTAACACCTTACCGGAGTCTGGAATCCATCATGGAAAGTGCAAATCTTGCCACCTTAGATAAATTTGACGATATGAAAGACCACTGGGCACATTATGATGTGGAATATATGGCAAACGAAGGTCTTGTTTCGGGTGTTTCGGACACCGAATTTGACCCCGAAGCTAAAATTTCCAGAGCAGAATATGTGACTATTTTAGACAGAGCACTTGGCTATAAGCTTGTATCGGGCGAAAGTTATCCCGATGTTCCCGAAACCGAATGGTATGCAACCTATGTGGCAACTGCGAAAGAAAACGGCTTGCTTAACGGCTTGCCCACCGATGACGGGTTTAAACCCGAACAACCCATTACCCGTCAGGAAATGGCACTTTTTACCTATAATGCGATTAAACAAATCGGCAGAAACGACGAATGGCTTTCAGATATGCCCGATGATTACGCAAAATTTACCGATACGGATTCGGTATCCGAATGGGCAGAGGAAGCCCTGAAATATCTGATTAAAACAGGTATTATTAAAGGCACCTCCGAAACCACCGTTTCGGCTTTGGAAAATGCAACAAGAGCACAAGGCGCGGTTATTTTAAAACGTTTTATGCAAATGTTCGTGTGGGCAGGACCACCGACCGATAAAGAATGGGTTTTGACTTTTAATGATGAATTCAATGGCACAGAGCCGGACTGGAGTGTATGGCAGTCCGATGCCTCTGCACCGGGACATATTTTGTCCTCCCGTTGGCCTGAAAATGTAGAAGTACACGACGGAGCAATGCATCTTGTGGTGCGTCGCGAAGAACGAGAAGGAAAATTCTGGACATCGGGCAGTGTTTGGGTGCGTACCAATGTATTCCATCAAAAATACGGCTATTGGGAAGCACGTTATAAATACACTGCATCACCCGGTATCAACAACGCGTTCTGGACCATTTATCCCGTTTCGGGCACAGGGTTGTTTGAGTTGGATATCAATGAGGGACACTATCCCAACAAAGTAAACACCAACTATCACACCACCGTTACAGGAGAACGCAAGCAGCATTCGCAAGGCTACACATCTCCCTATGATTTGTCGGCAGACTATCATACCTATGCATTGGAATGGACACCCGAAAAGCTTATCTTTTATTTCGACGGCAAAAAACTCCGCGAGCAGGAAAATTATAATGCAAACGCATTGCAGTCGCCGTATCTTTCTACCGCAGTCTTAAACTGGGCAGGCGCTATTACCGATGCGGCAGACGGCACGGCACAAATTATAGATTATGTTCGTATCTGGCAGTATCCCGAATATGCGACAGACACAACCATGACAAAAATCGGCAAACCCGTTGTGGGTGCAGAGCCGAGCGCCTCGGGAACCGCCCCCGCCACCGTTGCAGGGGTAACGGTAAAAGAAATCAAGGTTAAAGACCAGCCGACAGATAACCAAACCTATGATGGCGAAATAATCATAACACCTGAACTTACAGGCACTTGGAACGAATCTTGGGCAATTAAAAACTGTGATGGAAAATCACATAAATGGACAAACGAAGCAGGTGCCAAATCGGTTTATCCGTTGGCAGATGTTTTAAAAGGCAAATACAAAGTTTATATGTGGCGTACGCCGCATTTAAACAATATCAAGCAAATGGATATGCTCATAAACCAAAACGGTGAAGATAAGTATTTAGGCTCTATGGCACTTATTCTCGGCGCGGACGAAAAAGCGGATGCAGGCTGGGTTTTGCTTGGCGAATGTGAGCTTACGGGCGACAAAAATGCGTCTGTGAACTACACTTGCAACGGCACAAACTGTCGTGCAACCGCGATTAAACTTGTTCCGGTTCATTAATATTTGAAATAAACAAAGCCAAATCCGTTAAGGATTTGGCTTTGTTGCTTAGGTTTTATTGCGATACTTAAGGGGTGAACAATTCATGTGCTTTTTAAACAATGCCGAAAAATGGTTGGCATTGGTAAAACCGCATCTTTCGGCAATTTCTCCAACCGAAAGGCGGGTAGAACCCAAAAGTCCTGCCGCCTGATGCAGCCGAAAGTCTGTGATATAGCTGTGCAACGGCATGCCGGTGGTTTCTTTGACTACCGCACTTAGGTAGTTGGGGTGGTAATTTAAAGCTTCCGCGATGCTTTTGTTGTTAATCTGTTCCTTAAAATGGGCGCGGATATAGCTTAAAACGTGCATAAATGCCGTCTCGTCGGGGGACGTGTTTTTGTGTAAGCGCAGGAGCTTGCATAAAATCAGTTGCAGGTACCCGGAGCACAGCTGTTCACTTAAGGGCACGCGTGCTTCTTTTTCCAAAAGCAGTGCATCCAAGTCGGGCTTTACGGTTGTGGCATCCCTTACGGCAAACGGCTTTAAAAAGGCAGCTTCTTCCGTTTTCAAGTGGGTAGGAAGCAGGCTTTTTTCATCGAAAAGCATGGGAGAAACGGGTGTAATAGGGCGGTTGAATTGCAAAAATTCCTGCGTAAAATCAAAGTTTACGGTGTAAAAGTTAAGAGGTGACCGGGGGTCGGAAAAAATGCGGTAGATGCATCCCGGCGGATAATACAGCAAAGTGCCGGCAGTAAGAGGGATTTCGGCGTCGCTTGTGTCAAAGCTTCCCTTGCCCGACAAAATATACAGCAAACGGCAGTCGGGCGTTTGCACCGTGTCATAAATAAAATAATTGCTTTTTGTGGCATACCGCACATAGGGCTGTATAAATTCCAAGAAAAATCCCTCCATAAAAATCTTTATTTCAGAAAGAAATTTGTTTAATTTATATCTTGATTATACCACAAAAAATGATATAATCAAGTAAAAAAATAAAAAGGAAGAAGAAAGTTATGCGTAACGTCATTCCTATGTTTGCCTTAACGGGCAAGCCTACAAAAGAGCAAATTGAAACCGAAATTGCAGAATTCAAAAAGGTCGGCATCGGTGCAGTGATGATTTATCCCCGCTCGGGTTGCTTAGTGCCTTATATGTCGGAAGAGTGGTTCGAGCTGATTGAAAACGCCATCACGGTTTGCGAGGCGGCAGACATAAAAATCTGGCTGTATGACGAATTCAACTGGCCGTCGGGCGGTTGCGGCGGTAAGGTTATGGCAGAAAGTGCTGAAAATTGGGCGAAAAAAATCATTTTGACAGATGACGGTTTGCAGATTGTAGCAGACAAACGGTTTCCCGATTTGCTTTCCGAACACGCGGTAAATACTTTTATACAGCTTACCCATGACAAATATTACGAACGGTTTGCAGACAAGTTCGGCAAGGTGATTGTGGGTATGTTCACCGATGAACCGTGTTTTTGCTATCAGGTGGAACGAACCGAAGAAATTGTGTATTATACGGGATTGGAGGCAGACTATAACGCCAAAACAGGCAGAGACTTTTTTGAAGATGTGACTGCCTATTACCAGAAACATCCCTTTGAAGGATTTATGCATACACTATTTGACCTTTTTGCGCATCGTATGAAAGAAAATTATATCGGTAAAATTGCAGATTGGTGCAAGGTACATAATATTTTGCTTACGGGACATCTTTTGGCGGATACTACCGTTATGCAGGGAACCTGGGATTCGGGCGATACTCTTTCGGTGCTGGAGCGTATTGATGTACCGGGCATTGATGATATCAGTACCAAAATGGGAAGGGATGTGTTTTGTGCTTTTGCGCATATTGACGCGGTAAAACGAAAAACAGGTAAGCAAACTATGATTGAGTTGTTTGCTTTGGGTCCGTGCGATATGTCATATAATAAAAAGCGGAGAAGCTTATATATAGCTGCGGCGTATGGAATTGATACCTATTTTATTGCGGTGGCACAGCTGTCTATGACAGGCAACTACCACAAATTACGAAACTATTTTAATCCCGAATCCGCCATGGCGCCCGACTATGAAAAAACGGCGTTGTTCTGTAAAGAGGCGGAATATGCGGCAGAGCTGGCAAACAAAGAAAGCACACCCGACGTATACATCCGTTACCCCAGAGAAAATATGCTGGCATACCTGGATTATGGACGAAAAGATGCACAAAAAGCAGAAGAAAATACGCTTGAAACTTTGCGTGCAATTGTAAATGCGCAGCGTACCTTTGCTTTTACGGAAGCAGATGCGGAAAATGCGTTGGATATCCGCAAAGATGGCGTGTATTACAATAATGAAAAAATAGATTTGCAGGAATTTTTGTCAGCTATGCCCAAAGCCGATGTGTATGTAACCGAAAAAGGGAATCTTGCAGAGAATGTGTTTGTAAAAGTATATAAAGACGGCACATTTATCATTTGTGATTTAGAAGAACGCACCACAAACAGAAAGGTGGAAATTCACGCCTTCGGAAAAGTGTTTGAAAAAGTCATGTATCCCATGCAGACGGTGTTGTCCAAAGAGCTTTATGAAGCGGAAACGGTCGAAACGACTCCTGAATTTGTTATGGAATTCGACAAGGGCGTATACCGTCCTCTGCTTTGGGAACCGCAGACATTTACCGTAAAAGAGCCTGTAAAAACAAGGCTTGCGGTGCGGAAATATCCCGCACAGTTGCCCCTTTTGCTGGACGGTCAAGAAATAAAGGCGGAGCTGTCCTGCGATTTAATCGGACACGGGGCAGATGCGCTTTATGCCATGACCGAAGAAATTACCCTTTGTAAAGGTACGCACACCTTAGAGTGCCCTGCCGAAAAGGAAGAGCGGTTTTATCTGCCCATTTGCGTGCTTTTGGGCGATTTTGAGAGTGACGGAGACGTGCTCAATGCCAAAAATCCGCATAAAAACAAGGCATATTTTTATGGGAACGCCAAAACCCAAGCAACGCTTTTGGTGCCTGAAAGCGCAACCAAAATAGGCTTTGAAACCGACACCCTTTACACAAAGGTGTATGCGGACGGCATTTTTTTAGGTGCGTCGGCGGAGGACTTTGCGGTGGTTTGTCTGCCTGAAGCCTTACGCGGAAAAGAAGTGGAATTTATCTTCGAGCAGAAGACCACCATGGCACCGCTGTTTGGCAGTATCAACACAAGCTATTGCGACAAAATGAACGAAACGCCTGAATGGAATTTAGGCTGTGGCGTAACCGCGACCCCAAGAGGCATCGGCAAAATTGAATTTATAAAATAATACAAAAGCCTGCAAAAAAGCAGGCTTCAGACTGTCGAAAAAGTCGTTCTACCGCATCGTCACAACAAGACCTTTTTATTCGCCGTACTTCTTGTACGGCTCTTTTTTCGGCCTGTTGTTCCTTTTTCGTGAAAAGTTTTCTTGGAAATACTTTTCACGAGCGCTCACTACGTTCGCATTTTTGTCATTCTGAGCGAAGCGAAGAATCTCCGGTTTGAACAGATGTTGAATGGAGCGGAATCCATCGAGGATT
>JAFQQW010000066.1 GCA_017410375.1 Clostridia bacterium
AATTTATTACAGCCCTTTTTTAGGGAATAGGAAAAAATGTTTGGAATGGACAAACTGAGCCCAAACCGCGTTGCATCGCGGTTTGGGGTTACCAGAAGGCAAAGGTACGTCGAGAGGCGAAGTTTGTTCATAGCAAAAACGCATTTATCAAAAGAAAACACGCAAAATTTTGCGTGTTTTCTTCATTTCGTGTCTTTCTCGTGAGTTTGCACAAACTTTATTCGCCTTTATACTCGCGTTTTTGCGATCCGGACTTTTTTTACATTCCCTTTTTGTTATTTTCTTGCAGGTTTTACGTTCTTATCCGATTGAATGTCACCGGTGATTTCTCCGTTTTCCTGTTCAAATTTCTTTATACTCTCCCGAATCAAGACAAGCACATGGCTGTTAACCGAACGTCCTTCGTAATCCGCCACATACCCGATTTTTTTGAGCATTTCCTCTTCAATCCGGATAGATACACTTTTTATAGCCATACTTTCACCCCAATATAAATATATTATATATTTATATTATGCCCGTTTTGTGTTATAATGTTTAATATAGATATACAATATATCTAAATAATTTGAACGAGGTGATTATATGGCTGAATTTTGCTTGAAATGCTGGAACGAAATAAACGACAAAAAAGACACTGTAAAAGATGTTGTTTTATCCAAGGAACCGGAGTTGTGTGAAGGGTGCGGAGAATTTAAAAAAATCATTGTCAAACCAAAAAAACGTTCTTTTCCTTTTAATTGGTAACATCTAAATCTTAAAAAACAAGAAAACCTTCGCAATATAATTGGTTTTCTTGTTTTATTTTTGATTATTTTTTGAAATTCAGGGCAACCTTATATCGAGGTGAACAAATTTGCAACAGAGGGATTTTTGGGCAGAATTTGAGCAGGCGTTGCAGAGAGGGAACGAAGCCCGCTTTGTACACCGATTACTTTCCAAAGAATCAGGTGAGCGGAAAAGGCGCTTTTTTCTGTTTCAGATGTATGCTGTTGCAAGCCGTGAGCTGTTTTTACTGCGCGGAAAAATCCCGCCAATGCCCGACCGCATTACACAAAAACACCTTTTATCCCTTTGCGGTATCCTACAATCTGCAAAAAAGCGCTCCGCCTCATCCGAAAGTGCGGATTTATGCGAAAAAGCACTGCATTTAATCCGCGTGCAGTACAAGGATGCTGACCTCTCTCTTACCCGTCTGGGCAAAGCGGTAGGTGCAAGTCCCTCGTACTTAAGCCGTAGTATCAAGGCTTACACGGGAAAAAACTACATGACTCTGCTTTCTGAGAAACGGTGTGCGGCGGCAAAAGAATATCTGCGCTACTCATCCATGAAAATCCGCGAAATTGCAGAGCAGGTCGGCTACAGCGACCCCCATTATTTCAGCCATTCGTTTAAGCACGTTACGGGCATCGCCCCGAATGCATACCGTAAAATGTACAAACGGGAAAAATCTTGAATTTTGGCGAAAAAACGCAAAAATTCACAGCAATCCGACAAAAAATCCCATGTTTTTTTGCATTGGATTTTTTTATAATTTTTATAGGAGGAATCCCCATGAAAAAATGTAAAACTGTCCTCTCGTTATTCCTTTGCCTTTTGCTTTGCGTAAATCTTACCGCCTGCATGGGCAACAGTGATGACTTTCACGCCTCGGTGTTTTATTACACCTTCAGCGACACCTATGTCTCGGGCGTGCGCACCGAGCTGGACAAGGCTTTGAAAAATGCAGGCATTGCATACCAGAATTACGATGCGGCAAGCAATCAGACCACCCAGAATGAGCAGATTGACACTGCCATCAGCAAGGGTACCGATTTATTGATTGTAAACATTGTAACCTCCGGCTCAAACGATGCCACCCAAACCATTTTAGACAAGGCAAATGCCGCAAATGTGCCGGTTATTTTCTTCAACCGTGCCATTGAGGATGACAAGTCCGAAGGCATGATTCTTTCCAAGCATGAAAACATTGCCTATGTGGGCACCGATGCCCCCGAGGCAGGACATCTGCAGGGCGAAATGATCGGCAACTATGTAAAAGACCATTTTGAAGAAATGGATTTAAACGGTGACGGAGAAATCAGCTACGCCATGTTCATGGGTCAGCTGGGCAACACCGAAGCCATTTACCGTACGCATTTTGCGGTAGAGGATGCCAACAAAATTTTAACCGATGCCTCTCTTCCTAAGCTCCGCTTTTTCGACCCGTCCAACACCGACAAATATCAGGTGGACCAGGACGGCAACTGGAGTGCCACTGCCGCTAACAATTATATGACCACAAACCTTACCCAGTTTAATGAAGAAAACAACAACATGATTGAACTGGTCATCTGCAACAATGACGGTATGGCAGAGGGGGTAATCTCCGCGCTCAATGACAAGGGCTATAACTTAGGTACAGCCGATTCGGTAACCATCCCGGTGTTTGGGGTGGATGCTACAGATGCGGCAAAGGATTTAATCAAGGCAGGCAAAATGACCGGCACCGTAAAGCAGGATGCCAAAGGCATGGCAGAGGGCATTTTGCACCTTGCAACCAATGTCCGCGATGAAAAAAATCTTATGGACAACACAGAGAAATTTCATATTTCCGAGCAATACGCCAACAAAATGTATATCCCCTACACGGGCTATACCGGCGATTAATCACGAAAGGCAACACTATGATTTTAGAAATGAAACACATGACCAAATCCTTTCCGGGGGTGCAGGCGCTTTGTGACGTTTCGATTGCATTAGGGCGTGGCTCTGTCCACGCCCTGATGGGAGAAAACGGCGCAGGCAAGTCCACCTTAATGAAGTGTCTTTTTGGCATTTACACCCCCGACAAGGGTGAAATTATTTTAGATGGCGTACCCCGTAAATTCAAAAGCCCGTCGGATGCTTTGCAAAGCGGGGTTGCCATGGTACATCAGGAATTGAATCAGGCTTTAAAGCGCACCGTTATGGACAACATGTGGTTGGGACGATATCCCATGCGCGGTCCCTTTGTGGACGAAAAGAAAATGCTTGCCGACACAAGGGCGGTTTTTGAAACTCTTGGGCTTTCCTTAGACCCCCTTGCAGTCATGGGCTCGCTGTCGGTCTCCAAACGGCAGATGGCAGAAATTGCCAAGGCGGTTTCGTATAATGCTAAAGTGATTGTACTGGACGAGCCTACCTCCTCCTTAAACGAGCAGGAGGTTTCAAAGCTTTTCGAAATCATCCGCACCCTGCAGAAAAAGGGTTGCGGAATCCTCTACATTTCCCATAAAATGTCTGAAATTTTAGAGATTTCGGACACGGTAACGGTGCTTCGGGACGGCAGATTTGTCGCCACCAAACCTGCAAAGGAATTAGACCCCGACAGCTTAATCCGCATGATGGTGGGCAGATCCTTATCGGGCAGATTCCCTCAAAAAACAAACACCCCCGGTGAAACGGTGCTGGAGGTGAAAGGGCTTACTGCCCGCAACAACGTTTTAAAGGACGTTTCGTTCTCTGCCCGAAAAGGAGAAATTTTAGGCATTTCGGGCTTGGACGGGAGCGGACGCACAGAGCTTTTGGAGAATCTGTTCGGGCTATCCGAACGCCAAAGCGGAAAAATCTGTTTTCAGCAAAGGGAAATCCGCAACCGCACCCCGCGGGAAGCTATTAAAAACGGCTTTGCGCTGGTGACCGAGGAACGGCGGGCAGGGGGCATTTTCGGGGTGCTGAGCATTCGGGAAAATACCGTGATTTCCAGTCTGAAAAAGCACAAAAAATTCGGACTTTTACAAGAAAAGTCCATGAAGCAGGACACCAAATGGGCAATTGACACCCTAAAAACCAAAACCGCCGGGCAATCGGCAAAAATCCGCACCCTTTCGGGAGGCAATCAGCAAAAGGTGATATTCGGCAGGTGGCTTTTAACCGAGCCTGACATTCTGCTTCTGGACGAGCCTACCCGCGGAATTGACATTGGTGCGAAATACGAAATTTACAAATTAATTATTGAGCTTGCAGAAAAAGGCAAAACCGTTCTTCTGGTTTCGTCCGAGATGCCCGAGCTTTTGGGACTTTCGGATCGGATTTTAGTGCTTTCGGGCGGGAAAACGGCAGGCATTGCCGACACCGAAACAGTCACCCAGGAAGAGCTTTTACGCCTTGCAGGCAAATATGTATAACCAAAAAAGGAGGGATTTTTATGAATTTTTCGGGCGGAATCAAAGAAAAATACCAGAATTTCAGACAAAGCTCCGCCTCTGAAAAGCAAAGATTTATAAAGGAATTTCTAATCGGCAACGCCCTTTACATCCTCTTAGTGCTTGCCATGATTTATACTTACACCCAAAACAGCAATTTTTTAAGTGTAAACTCCATTATGAATATTATCAGCCTTTCGGCGGCAAATTTACCTATTGCGTTGGGCATTGCCGGATGTATTGTGCTCACCGGCACAGACCTTTCGGCAGGACGAGTGGTCGGGCTTACCGCATGTATTTCCGCATCACTCCTGCAGGCGGTGGGATATGGGGCAAAAATGTTTCCGTCCCTTCCGGTCTTACCCATTCCCCTTGTTCTTTTACTGGTGCTGGGCGTTGGGGCGCTGATTGGCTTAATCAACGGCTTTTGTATTGCCAAATTCAAGCTGCACCCCTTTATTGTGACCCTTGCCACCCAACTGATTGTGTACGGTTTGCTTTTGATGTATATCATGTTAAACGGCAACAACGGTCAGCCTCTTTCGGGGCTGGACAGCGGATTTAAGCTGTTTGTTACCGGAAGCCTTTTGCGCATCGGCGGTGTGGCTGTGCCGAATTATGTGTGGTTCGGGCTGATTACCGTTTTGTTTATGTGGGTGGTCTGGAACAAAACGGCTTTCGGCAAAAACATGTTTGCAGTCGGCTCTAACGCAGAGGCGGCGGCAGTATCGGGGGTCAATGTAACCAAAACCATTATTCTGGTGCATGTTCTGGCAGGCGCCCTTTACGGCGTAACCGGCTTTATTGAATCCGCACGTATCGGCTCCAACACAGCTGCGACGGGGCTGAACTACGAGGCAGATGCCATCGCTGCCTGCGTCATCGGCGGTGTGTCGTTTGTGGGCGGTACGGGTAAAATCAGCGGTGTCATTATCGGTGTGTTTTTACTGCGTATCATCTTTGTTGCGTTGAATTTTCTTGCCATTGATGCCAATTTACAGTACATCATCAAGGGTCTGATTATCCTGATTGCCTGCGCCATCGACATGCGGAAATATCTGGTGCGCAAGTAAGGAGGAATGTATAAAAATGTTCGGGAAATTAAAGCGCGGTATGTACAAAGCGACAGACAAACCGATTCTGATTTTAGACCGCATTATTCTGGGCATGATTGCCTTAACGGTTTTTCTCGTTATTCTGTTTACCCATAGTAATCTATTTTAAAAGGTGTGTGCTAAACAGCACACACCTTTTACTTTCTTTTTAGCAATTTGCCTGCAACAAAACACAAGGCAAACATCAAAATATTGACTGCAACCACCGTTGCGCCTGTGGGGGTATCGTACCAGAAAGACACGGCAAGCCCGATTACAAAGCTCAAACACGCCACAACTGCCGAAAGCCACACAACGCCTTTAAACGTACGGCAAATCCGCATGGCAGAGAGTGACGGAAAGATGATTAAGCTTGAAATTAAGAGCGAGCCCATCATTTTCATGCCCAGCACAATGGTAATTGCCGTAAGGGATGCGATGATGCCGTTATAGAGCGAGGCTTTTAAGCCGACTGCTCTGGCAAAGGTTTCGTCAAAGGTAACCGCAAAGATTTTATGATAAAAAATCACGAACAGAATCAACACGGGCAGAGAAAGGGAAACCGACAGCCACACATCCCCCGTTTCCATGGCAAGGATACTGCCGAACAGAAAATTATTGAGGTCGGTGTTCATGCCTTTGGTGAGCGACACGATGATAACGCCCAGCGCCAGAGAGCCTGAGGAAATCATGGCGATTGCCGCATCCCCTTTAATGGCACTGCTTTCGCTGAGGCGAAGCAGGAAAAACGCCGCTAAGATAACCACCGGCAATGCCACCGACAGAGGCGCTACATTCATAGCTGTAGCAATTGCCAAAGCACCAAACCCTACATGGGAAAGTCCGTCGCCAATCATGGAATACCGCTTTAACACAAGACTTACACCTAAAAGTGCGGCACAAAGGGAGACCAACAAGCCCACCAACAGCGCCCGTTGCATAAACGCATACTGCAGCATTTCGGTCATACCCTGTCACCCCCTTTTAAGGATTGAAACGCATCGGATTGCAGATATTCTTCGGTTTTGCCGAAAAACACACCCTGCTCTGCAAGATGCAACACGCAAGATGCCCGCTCTATGGCGTGACGGATGTCATGCGACACCATAATAACGGTGGTTCCCTTTTGAT
Organism: Clostridia bacterium; assembly: GCA_017410375.1. Lineage (NCBI taxonomy): Bacteria > Bacillati > Bacillota > Clostridia > Clostridia bacterium. Next base: position 6,392 of record JAFQQW010000066.1, read on the forward strand.
TAATCTCGGAAATCAGGCGGTACATATCCTCGCTTGCCAAGGGGTCAAGCCCCGTCACCGGCTCGTCTAAAAGCAACATATCCTTTGCGGCACAAAGGGCACGGGCAAGCAGAACTCTTTGTTGCTGACCGCCCGACAAATTGCGGTAACTTTCCTTATACAAATTGGCTATGCCGAGGCTTTCGAGTGCCGACAGGGCATGGGTTTTGTGATGCTTAGTGTAAAAAGGAAACAAGCCTGCATGATTTAAGCATCCGGTTAAAACCACCTCTAAAACGCTTGCCGGGAAATCCTTTTGGGTTTCGGTTTGCTGCGGCAGGTAGCCGATACGGGAATTTTTCTTTGTGTCTTTGTCCAGAATGATATTGCCCGAGGCAGGCTTTTTTAAGCCTAATAATGCTTTAATCAAAGTACTTTTACCTGACCCGTTTTCCCCGATAACACAAAGATAATCCCCTTTTTCCAGAGAAAAACTAAGGTCTGTCAGCACATTTTTACCCTCATAGGCAAGGGTTATATTTTCAACCTTTAACTGCACTTACCGTGCCTCCTTTAAATGCTCTAAATTTTGTTCCATTAACGAAAAATAGCTTGCTCCGTTTTGAAAATCCTCCACCGAAACGTTGTGGCAGGAATGAAGCATCAGGGCTTTTGCACCCGTTGTCTCGCAAAGGATATCTGCCACCTCACGGTTGGAAAATTCGGTGTAATACACTACAGGAATTTTATTTTGCTTGACATAGTCAATCAACTCCGCCACCGTTGCGGCACTCGGCTCGGATTCCCCTGCACAGCCCGGAAACGCCGCCCGGTAGGAAAGTCCGTAGCGCTCTGCCAGATACAGGAACGGAAAACGGTCTGCCATGACAATTTCGGTATCGGTATTTAACAGCGCATCGGCATAGGCTTCATTAAGCTTTTGCAAACGCGCAAGGCAGTCTTTTGTATTTTTTTCATAAGTTCCGCGGTTTTCGGGGTCTGCTTTACAAACCGCCTCCCCGATTGCCTTTGCAATTTCCATGGCATTAACCGGGTCAGTCCACACATGCTCGTCCGCGCCGTGGTCATGGCCTTCATGGTCCCCCTCTAAGTGCGGAACACAGTCTGTCATGGCAACCCTTTGCATCGTCCCGTCTGTAGAGGACAGCACCTCTTCCACCCAATGCTCCGACGCACCGCCACCGTAAATAAACACATCGCAATCCTGTATTTTTAACATATCCTTCGGGGTCGGCTCATAGCCATGTGCCTCGGCACCAAGGGGTAAAAGCATGGTCACTTCCCCAAAATCCCCCACAATTTCCTTTGCAAAGGAATAGCCCGGAAAGGACACCGCAACCACCGAAAGTCCCTCTTGCGTTTCGGTCTCACCGCAACCGCAAAGGCAAAAAATCGCAAGAAAAAGCACACTTAGCATCCGCTTCATGCCTGCACCCCCTTACACTTGTCGCAACAGCCGTAAAATACCGTTTTAAAGGGGTCAATCAAAAAATGATGCGCTTCATTGAAATGGCGGTATACCTGCTCTAAATCTCTGCATTGAAAACGCACCAGCTCTCCGCACTTTTCGCATTGCAGAACAAATTTTTCGGTTTGGTTTACAAGCTTGTAGCAGGCACTGCCTCTGCCCTCAATACTGTATTTGCGTAAAATACCTTTCTGTGTCAGCTTTTCCAAATGCCGATACACCGTGGTGGTGCTTACTGCCAGCCTCTGCCCCTTAAAGTACGCAGAAATCTCTGCAGCGGTCACATACTGGCTTTCTCTGCCCTCTATATAATGCAATATGGCTTCGCTTTGTCTGGTTTTATAATCCATGTGTAAACAAATCCTCCAATTTGAAAATCGTTTTCATTTTACCACACATTTCTTTGCTTGTCAACCAATTTGAAAACGATTTTCAAATTAGCGCACAGATTATTTCCCTTGCATTCGGCAAGGTTTTGTGGTAAAATAAAACAAAAAAGGATTTTTAGTACTGTTTATGAAAACACTTTTTGAAAAGTATGATTCCATTGTTTTTTTAGACACCGAGACCACGGGGCTGCAGTTTGAAAAGGATCAGATTATTGAACTGGCGGCAATTCTTTGCGTGCAGACCGAGGGTGGCATTAAAATCATTAAAGAGATGGACGACCTGATTCGTCTGCCCGAGGGACAGCTTCTGCCCCCCGAAATTGTAAAGCTGACTCACATCACCGACGAAATGCTTCATAATGAGGGCGTAAGCTTACAGGAAAGTGCAGAAAAATTTTCGTCTTTTCTGCAAAACGGCAAAACGTTGCTTTGTGCCTACAACGCGCAGTTTGATTTAAACTATCTGTTCTACTTTCTGCACCGGGAAAATCTTTCCTGCTGTTTAAAGGGTGTGGAGATGTTAGATGCGCTGACCGTTTACAAGGACCGTCACGAATATCCGCACAAGCTGGAAAATGCCATTGAGGTTTATAACCTTGGAGACGAAGTGGTGAACAGCCACCGTGCCATTGACGATACAAAGGCCCTTTTAAAGGTTATGCTTGCCATGAGCAGAGAACAAGCTGACCTTGACCGCTACATCAATCTGTTCGGCTATAATCCAAAGTATGGGGTGAGCGGTAAAAAAATAGGGTCTGTGACCTATGCACCGCAACCCTACAGACATATTAAAAAACTGTATGAATCCTAAAAATACGGAGGCGAATTTATGAACTGTAAAAAATGCAATACATATCTGCCCGATGATGCAGAAATCTGTACCAACTGCGGTACACCTACAGAAAATGCGGAAAAGGATGTCGAAGCCGTTGTGCCGTTAGATCCCGATGAGCTTCCTTCCGCCTTTGACGACATGATTGACGACGCTTATGAAGCGGCAACCACCGAATCGGAATATGAGGTCAACACCCCTTTGACAGAGGTGTATCAGGGCACGCCCGTATCGGAAATTCCCCGCAGTGAGCGTAAAAAAGTCAAATCTGCTGTACAGAAGCCCGAAACCGGAAAAAAGAGCAAGAAAAAAGGTCTGATTATCGGACTTTGCATTTTACTGGCGGTAATTCTGGCACTCGGCACGGTTGTGGCTTTAAGCTATTTTAAGGTTTTGGATGTGCCTTATCTGACTGACCTATTCCACGGCGAAGCTGAAAAGACGGAAGAAGCAACAGCAGAGGAAGCAAAAAAACCGACTGTTGCCAAAAATGCTTATGAACTGCTTGAACTGACCGACTTTCGCACAGAGCCTGCAGATATTCCGGCAGGCGAAAATGTGGATGCGCTATTTACGGTACACGTTTCCAATCCGGGAAATGCAAACCTTGACACCCTTGCTGTTTTCAGCGGCGAAATGCAGTTCTGCTTCTTAAACGATAAGGGCGAAGAGGGCGACGCGGTGGCAGGAGACAACATCTATTCCGCTTCTTTAACTTTAACCTCCGGCATTCCGCAGGTTTCCGCGTTCCACGCACAGGTAGAAAACGTAAAAAGTCTTCCCTTTGAAGTATCCTTTAACCGCACCCTTTCGGATGACGATTTCAGCCGTTTTGAGGCTTTGCAGGCGACCGTTTCGGCATACACAAGCTATTCCGGCGTAAAAGCACTTATTGAAAGCTCGGACGAAATTGAAAGCTATACTGCAAATGATGAAGCGGGCATCATCACTTATAAAACCAAATACGGCATCACCTGCACATGGCAGGTCTTTGCGGATGGCAATTTAGGCACAGGCAGTCTTGCCGTACCCGTTGAAAACGGTGTGGACTACGAAACCGCCGCCAAAAACATTGCGGACATTGTGCAAAATCCCGCCCACGCAAAAACCGATGTGGCTGTGCTTCGTCCCTATGAGGACAGCGCTTTTAATCAGCCCGACTTTAAAGAAGCAGGCGAACTGCTTGCAAAGGGCACGGGCGGTAAAGCCGAACACATTTTAAACAAAGCGGTATCGGTTGAATTCATGAAAAAGCTTGACCGTTACGGCGTGCTTCTTTTAAACACCCACGGCTTTTTACTGCACGGCACTACCCCGCACATGGTACTGGGTGAAGGTACCGAGAATCTTAAAAATTATGCAGACGACCTGCAGGCAGAGCGTATTACCGTAACCAACGGACGGTTAACGGTTGGTCCGTCCTTCTTTAAAAAGTATTATAAGGATGGCGATTTGCAGGATTCCTTATGGTATTTGGGTATGTGTAACGGTGGTTTTGATGCCGCTCTTTGCAACACCTTACTGGATAAGGGTGCAGAAACTGTACTGGCATTTAACGGAGATGTACCCGTTGAAGCCTGCAACAATGTTTTGTTTGAGTGTCTGGTTAATTCGGCATTGCTTTCGGGCAATACCGTTAAAGAAAGTCTTGCCGAAACAAAACGCATTTATGAAAACACAAATGCTGAGCTTTACGGCAACCCTGCATTTGTGTTCAATGCAAAGCCTGCCTCCTCTGCGGAAAAGGAAATCTGTTTGGTGCTGGACGCTTCTGCCAGCATGGAGGGTGCACCCATGGAGGAAACCCAGAATGCGGCGGCTGCCTTTGCAGAAACCGTTCTGGAAGAAGATGCCTGCATCAGCATCATTACCTATGATACAAAGTCTGCCATCATTTCAGATTTTTCGGATGATGCAGATATTCTCCGCTCCAGAGTGAAAAGCATTAAACCAAGGGGCGACACAAACTTAGGCGCCGGCTTGAAAAATGCTTACAAGCAGCTTAAAGACAGCAAAACCAAAAACAAGATTGTGGTGCTGATGAGCGACGGACTGATTAACGAAGGTATGTCCGAAGCAGAGGTTTTGAAGTATGCTGAAAACATGAAAAAGCAGGGCTTTACCCTTTACACCCTCGGCTTCTTCCAGAATCTTGGGGAAGAAAAAGCAACTGCACAGGCACTTTTGGAGGGCATTGCCAGCGAGAGCTGTCATTATGAAGTCCAAAAGGCAAGTGACCTCGTATACTTCTTCGGGGATATGGCTGACCAGATTAACGGTGTCCGCTTTACCTATGTACGCATAGACGCGCCGGTAACCGTTACGGTAACGCACGGAGGTGAAACCCTCTGCTCCAATCCTGAAAAGGAAAATACCCGCACAAGCTTTGGTGTGCTTTCGTATGAAGAAACCAAAGACGGCAAGCATCAGGCAAAGGTATTGCGCTTAAAGGAAAAGGATGACAAGGCCTATATTCTGGAAATGGAAGGGTCTGACAACGGCTCGTTGCATTACGTTATAAGCTTTACAGACAACAACGGTGAATATACCGATAAACGTGAGTTTGTAAACATTCCCGTGACCTATGAAACCAAAATCCGTACCGAGACCAATAAAAACGGTAAAACCGTTCTTGAACTGGACAAAAACGGTGACGGCAAAACAGATGCCACCTATGAAGCTGGCAAAAACGCCATCGGCAGAGAGGTTGACCATTCTGTTATCTTCTTGATTATAGGCGGTGTGCTGATTCTCCTCGTGGTGCTCGCGATTCTGTTTGCCATTCTGTCTGCCAGAAAAAAGAAAAAACGCAGAAAAGCTTTAATCGCAAGCATGTACGCAGACGAAAACAACTATCCGCTGGAGGAAACCAGAACCTGCCCGGTTTGCGGAGCAATTCTAACCTCGGATACCTTCTGTGCATATTGCGGAAACAAAATCAGTAATCAGGAATAAACCAAGGACTGCAACGCTTTCGTTGCAGTCCTTTTACATATTCTGTAGTTTTTTTTGCAGTTCCTTGGGTGAGAGACCGTAGACCTCCTTGAACTTAACCGAAAAATAATTGCTGTCGGCAAACCCGCATCGGGATGCCAGATCAATAATCTGGATTTTCGGGAGCTGCCGAAGCATCATGTCTGCCTTTTGCAGACGTAAAAGGTTTACATATTTGTTAAAGCCAAAGCCCGTTTCCTTTTTAAACATACGCGAAAAATGCTCGGGGCTTACCGAACACATTTTTGCCACCTGCCCCAGCGATACGTCCGAAGTGAAATTTTCCTGCACATAGTCTATGGCATGCTCTACATACGCATTGCCGCCGCCCTCGGTTTTGCAATCATTTTTGTTGCGGGCAAGCAGAAAAAACAGCTCCTGGGTATAACAGCATAAAATCTCCTCCGAAAATCTGTCCGGGTTGGTAAACTCCTTTTCGATTTGCCGGAACAGGCTGTTCAACCGGGCAACGATCGCAGGGTTTCTGTATAAATACATCATGGACGGAAGCGACTGCCGTACCGAAGCAGGGATATAATGCATGGGGCAGTTAATCAGCATCCGCGAATGCATAGATTCGCCATAGCGGGTCATGTGCATTACACCCTCGGGGATTAAGATAACGTCCCCCTCACGCATACGGTAAGACTTGTTATTGATAAAATAAGTACAGCTTCCCTCTGTGATAAAATACACCTCAAAATGATTGTGATAATGCAAGTGATTTCGCTTTCCACTGTTGTGGGGGTTGGCATTTATATCATGACTGAAAAAGAACTTTTCCTCAATGGGTATCAGCATTTTTATCCCCTCCTGTCCCAATCATAGCATAACACATCAAAAAAATCAAGAAATTTGCGAAAATAAGCAAAAAATTTAAGGAAATCCCGATTTATTTGATGTATAATTAAATTAATCATTACTATTATAAAGGAGATTCTTATTATGAAGTATGTAGAAAAACGCGTAGAAGACATTAAGATTGCTTACATCGGCGGTGGCTCGAGAGGTTGGGCGTGGGGTTTAATGAGTGACCTTGCAGAAGCGACCGATATCAGCGGTCATGTAGACTTATATGACATTGATTTTGATGCGGCAAAAGCAAACGAAATCATCGGTAACAAATACAACGATGCAGAAGGCGCAAACTCCAAGTGGAGCTACAAAGCCACAAAAACCATTGATGAAGCATTAACCGACGCAAACTTTGTTGTCATCTCCATCATGCCCGGTACCTTTGACGAAATGGCTTCCGACGTACATACCCCTGAAAAATACAACATCTGGCAGCCTGTTGGCGACACAGTAGGCCCCGGCGGTATTGTGCGCGCAATGCGTTGCCTGCCTATGATTGAATACATCGGCGAAAAAATCAAGGAAAACTGCCCTGAGGCATGGGTTATCAACTACACAAACCCCATGACCCTTTGCATAAAGACCCTTTATCGCGTATTCCCTGAAATCAAGGCATTTGGTTGCTGCCACGAAGTATTCGGCACCCAGAGTCTGCTTGCCCAGATGGTGCAGGAAATGCTGGGTATTGAAAAGGTGGAAAGAGATGAAATCAAGGTAAACCCCGTTGCGGTAAACCATTATACCTGGCTGACCAAGGCAAGCTACAAAAATGTGGATTTGTTCCCGCTTTACAAAAAATTCTGTGAAAAATATGCAGACATCGGTTACCATCCCAGTGATGAGCCGGTAGACAAGAACTGGATGAACAGCGTATTCGGCAACGGTGAAATGGTTAAGATGGACTTGTTCCGCCGTTATGGCTACATTGCCGCTGCCGGGGACCGTCATTTGGCTGAATTCTGCGAAGGCAAGTGGTATTTGGAAAGCCCCGAGCGCGTCAAAGAAATGCACTTCCAGCTGACCACCGTAGACTTCAGAAGAAATCAATTGCAGGAAAGATTAGACAAGAGTAATCGCTTAGTCAGCGGTGAAGAACCTGTAACGCTTCGTCAGACCGGTGAAGAGGGCGTGCATCAGATTCGTTCCCTCTTAGGTCTTTGCGAGCTGGTTACCAACGTAAATATCCCGAACAAGGGACAGATTCCGAACCTGCCCATCGGTGCAATTGTGGAAACCAATGCGGTATTCCGCGCAAACTCGTTAGAGCCGGTGTTCGCAGGGGAGATTCCGAAGGAAATTTACACCCTTGTTACCCGTATCTGCGGCGGTCAGGAAGCATTAAACGAAGCCATTGCAGAACGTGATTTGGATAAAATCTTTGCGGTATTTGCAAACGATCCGCTGGTAACCTGCAGCTATGCTGATGCAAAGAAGCTGTTTAAAGAAATGGTACTGAATACAAAGAAATATCTTGCAGACTATGACCTGTCTGCTCTGGAGGCGTAAATCATGGAAAAAGTAATACAATTCGGCGAGGGCGGTTTTTTACGCGGCTTTGTGGACTGGATGTTCCAAATAATAAACGAAAAAACCAATTCTGATATAGAGGTTGTGGTTGTACAGCCTATTCAAAACGGCATGTGCGACCTGCTTTCGGCACAGGACTGCAACTACACCCACATCTGCCGTGGTGCAGAGGGGGTAGACATCAAAAAAATTGATGTGATTTCCCGTTGCGTAAAGCCCTATGACGATTTTGAAGGCTATTTAAAGCTTGCGGAAAACAAGGATTTTAAATTTGTGGTTTCCAACACCACCGAAGCAGGTATTGTGTTTAATGCAAATGACAAAATCACCGACACCCCTGCAAACAGCTTTCCCGGAAAATTAACCCAGCTTTTGAAGAAGCGTTTTGACTTAGGGTTAGAGGGCTTTATTTTCCTGCCCTGCGAGCTGATTGACAACAACGGCGATAACTTAAAGAAATGCGTTCTGCAATATGCGGATTTGTGGAAATTAGGTGACAGCTTTAAAGCATGGATTGAAAAGGACAATGTATTCTGCAACACATTGGTAGACCGCATCAATACAGGCTTCCCCAAGGATGAAGAAATTGCTCCCGAATTACAGAATGACAAGCTTTTAAACACCTCTGAATACTTCCATTTGTGGGTAATCGAGGGCAAAAACGATTTAAACGATTTGCTTCCCTTTGACAAGTGCGGATTAAATGTCATTTTAACCGACAACCAGCAAATGTACAAAACCCGAAAGGTGCGTATTTTAAACGGCGCGCACACCTCTATGGTACCCTATGCCCTGCTTTCGGGCTTGGATACCGTAAAATCCTGCATGGAGGACGAAACCATGTCGGCACACCTGAAAAAATGTGTGTTTGACGAAATCATTCCCACGCTGGATTTGCCGAAAGAAGAGCTTTTAGACTATGCGGAAAATGTGCTGACGCGCTTTGACAATCCTTACATCAAGCACTACCTTTCCTCCATTGCATTAAACTCTGTGAGCAAATTCAAGGTGCGTGTGCTTCCGTCCCTCTTAGAATACATCAAACGCTTTAACAAAATGCCCGAGGCTTTGCTTTTAGCCTTCGGCAAGCTGATTGAATTTTATAAAAAAGGCACCCCAAATGACGACGAAGCGGTTATGGCATTTATGAAAGAGGCTTCTGTGCCTGAAATTCTTGCAAAGAAAGAATACTGGGGCGAGGATTTAAGCTATCTTACCAACGAGGTTTCAAAATATGTTAATTCATAAACTGGACAATGTGGAAGTCAACATTAAAGACGGCCACAAATATGCAATAAAGCCTATCAAAAAAGGCGAAAATGTCATCAAATACGGGCAACCCATCGGGCATGCCCTTTCTGACATTTCTGTGGGAGAACATGTACACACCCACAACGTTAAAACCAATCTTTCGGGCAAAATCGAGTATACCTACACCCCCGAATTTACCCCCATGGAAAAGCCGGATTTCCCCGAAACCTTTATGGGCTATGTGCGGGAAAACGGTGAGATTGGCATCCGCAACGACATCTGGATTGTCAACACGGTAGGCTGTGTGAACAAAACGGCAGAAAAACTTGCCAAGCTTACAGGTGCAAAAGCTTTCCTACACCCCTTTGGCTGTTCGCAGCTTGGGGATGACCAGGCAGTTACCCAAAAGGTTTTAAAGGGTTTGGTGAATCACCCCAATGCCGGTGGTGTACTGGTTTTGGGCTTGGGCTGTGAAAACAACAATTTGGATGTTTTTAAGGCGGTTTTAGGCTCCTGGAATGACAAGCGTGTAAAATTCTTAAACGCCCAGGACGAGGAAGATGAAATCGAAGCAGGCGTTAAGCTGATTGACGAATTAAAAGCGTATGCCTCCACCTTTGAAAGACAACCCGTGCCCGTTTCAAAGCTGAAAGTCGGCTTAAAATGCGGCGGCAGCGACGGTTTTTCGGGCATTACTGCAAATCCGCTGGTGGGCAGATTCTGCGATGCCCTTTGCGCCCTTGGCGGCAGTGCGGTTTTAACCGAAGTGCCCGAGATGTTTGGTGCAGAGCATCTTTTAATGAACCGTTGCGTGGGCGAAACGGTTTTCCAAAAAACTGTTGACCTGATTAACCGCTTTAAGGATTATTTCACCTCCCACAATCAGGTGGTTTACGAAAATCCGTCCCCCGGTAACAAAAAGGGCGGTATCACCACTTTAGAAGAAAAGTCCTTAGGTTGTATTCAAAAGGGTGGGTTAAGCCCCGTGGTGGACGTTTTGGATTACGGCGACAGCTTAACCAAAAACGGCTTATCTCTTTTAAACGGACCCGGAAACGACATGGTGGCAGTCACAAACCTTACCGCCTGCGGTGCACACATCATTTTGTTTACCACCGGCCGCGGAACACCGCTTGGTGCGCCCGTGCCCACCGTAAAAATCGCAACCAACAGCGTCTTAGCAACTAAAAAAGCCAACTGGATTGATTTTGATGCAAGTGCAATGCTTGACGGCAACGACCCCACGGCAGATTTGTTTAACTATGTGCTGTCTGTGGCATCGGGCGAGCAGACCAAAAACGAAATAAACGGCTATGAAGAAATTTCCATTTTCAAGGACGGTGTAACCTTATGACAAAAACCAATCCCGAAATCAACGGCTACCGCTTAACTCCCATATGGGACGGGCATATGCATCCCCACGATCCCGTGCCGATAGAGGATACCATCCGTATTTTCAAAGATGCCATGGCGCATTTCAACTATGATAAAATTGTCATCAATGCCCTGCCCTCACACGGCTATGCAGATTCGTTCAAGGCACTTTATATTAAAACACAAATCCCGAATGTGTATGCCAATGCAGGTCTTTCCCATTACTATGATAAGCGGGACAAGGCAAGTGCGTTTCTGGCGCAGGCAGAAATTTTTTATGCCATGGGCTGTGACGGCTTTAAAATGTTAGAGGGCAAGCCCGATGACCGCAAAAGAATCGGCATCCGCGTAGATGACCCCATTTATGACAAATTTTACGGATTTATCGAAGAAAAAGGACTTCCCTGTCTGATGCATGTGGGCGACCCCTTTGAATTCTGGGACATTGACCTTATCCCCAAATGGGCTTTGGAACGGGGCTGGCTATATGACAAAAGCTATCCCTCGTTGGAAGACCTGCGGAAAGAGGTAGCCAATGTTTTGAAAAAGCACCCGAACCTGCATCTGATTCTGGCACACTTTTATTTCATGTCCCACGACTACAATCTGGCAGTAGAATTCATGGAAAAATATCCGAATGTGTGCATTGATTTAACTCCCGGCAAGGAAATGTATGTAAATTTTGAAAAGGATTTACCGCTCTGGCGTGGCTTTTTTGAAAAGTATGCGGACCGTATTCTTTACGGGTCTGACCGCTACAACTGGGACATCCCCAAAGAAGAGCTGGAGAGCACCCGTTCTCATGCCGTAAACTTAGTTCGCTCCTTCTTAGAAAAAGAAGAATTCCACTGTACGTGGACGAACACTTTCATGCACGGCTTTGGCTTTAAGGGTGAAATTTTAGACAAAATTTACTATAAAAATGCCGAGCGGTTATACGGCAAAGCACCGCGCAAAGTAGATTTCGAGCTTTTGAAGGCGGGCTTGAAAAACTGCCTTGAAAAGGATGAATTGTCCGAGCTGGACAAACAAAATATCAAAAATATACTTGCTTAATTTGTATCATCATAAGTTAAAAAGTGCTATTTATATTTGTTGACTGCCACATGCTGTATGTGGTAAAATAAAAATGTACATAAAAGAAAGGATGAAAGCTATGAAAAAAATTATAGCTCTGCTTTTGACACTTTGTCTGCTTCTCTCTATCGCACCCGTTGCATTTGCAGAGGAAGGCGTTGAAGATTTGGGCATTTCGCCTAACCATTCGGCAGACACAGTTTTAGAAGGCGAAACAGTTATTCACTTTAAGCAAGCGGCAAGTCAGGGTACCTGGAGCGGTACCGAATCGGTAAAAAACTACGACGGCAAGACTTCCCGCTGGGCAAACGAAAAGGAAGCCGGTCTGCAATTCAGACTGAAAAACATTGACAAGGGTACATATGAAGTATATTACTACATTATTTACCATTCCACCAACGGTGCACAGTGGGATTTTACCGTTGACCACAACGGCAAAACCGACGAAACCTTTGCATACGGCAAAGGTAACGGCATTACCGAATCCTGCTGGACCTCTATCGGTATCTTTGATTTTTCGGGCGACGGCACCGAAAAAGTAACCATGCTCAACACCTCGGGCGGAAATATCCGTGCTTCGGGCTTAAAGCTTGTGCCTACCGACAAGCCGGTGGTAAATCCTGCTATCGCAAGAAAAGCAAAGGCTGAAGCGGAAGCAGAAGCGAAGCGTCTTGAAGAAGAAGAACGCAAAGCCAACATGATTCAGGCAAATCCCTATCCCGGTTTTTCCTACGAAGGCAACTGGAACTTTAGTTCCACCGTTCCGGGGCCCATGGTGCTTGCACCTGCATCCCTCTGGCTTGCAAACGGTCAGGAAACCGATACCTGCACCTATAAGCCGGACATTAAATCGGTAGGTAAAGTTCGAATTGGCGTATATCTCCTTTACTGGCACGAAAATCAGGTAGCTGATGTTAAATATGAAGTGCATCTGGGCGACGGCTCTGTGCAGGAATTCCATTTAGACCCCACAACCGATATAACCAAGAGTTCCTGGGTAACTTTGGGCGAATTTGATTTTGACGGTTCGGGCAAGGAGTTTGTAAAGCTTGTTTGTGTACCGCAGGATAATGAAAAGGGAAATACCAGAGCCTCTACCGTTCGTTTTGAAATTTTGAATTCGGCAGATGATTACAAAACCATCTGGCAAACCGTTTATGTTACCCCCGACGGCTCTGCAGACTTAGAGCGTGCAGAAGCCCTTACCAAAGATCTTGTTTCCTTTACTGACATGGAAGATCATTGGGCAAAATATGATGTAAGTGTTATGGCAACCAAAGAACTGGTTAAAGGTGTGGCAGAGGGCGTTTTCGACCCCGAAAGCACCATTACCCGTGCAGAATTTGTTACCATTTTAGACAGAGCCATGAGCTATGAAATGGTTGAGGGTGAATCCTTTGCGGATGTGGCACAAGACCAGTGGTATGCCCCTTACATTGCAACCGCAAAGCAGAATGGCTTGTTAAACGGTTTGCCCGTAAGTGACGGTTTTAAGCCCGAATCTCCCATCAGCCGTGAAGATATGGCGCTCTTTACCTATAATGCCATTAAGCAACTTGGTAAAAATGATGAATGGCTGCAGGATTTGCCCAACGATTGGGACAATTTTGAAGATACCGAAACCATTTCTTCTTACGCAACAGACGCTCTGAAATATTTAATTCAGGCAGGCATTATCAAAGGTACTTCCGATACCACCGTATCGCCTTTGGAAACCGCAACCAGAGCACAGGCGGCTGTTATCTTAAAGCGTTTTATGGAAGGCTTTGTATGGGCAGGTCCTCCGACAGATGAAGAATGGGTATTGACCTTTAACGATGAATTTGAATACGAAGGCGTAAACTGGGATGTATGGGAATCTGCATCCGCATCTCCCGGTCACATTCTTTCTTCCAGATGGCCTGAAAACATTGCAGTTTATGATGGTGCAATGCATCTTTTAACCAAGAAAGAAGAAAGAGGCGGCAAGCAATGGACAACCGGTGATGCATGGGTGACCCCCAACGTATTCCGTCAGGCATACGGCTACTGGGAAGCTCGTTATAAGTACAACGAATCAGGCGGTATAAACAACGCTTTTTGGATGGAAACCATAAAAGATGGCTATAACTTCGCATCCGATTCGGACCACCGCTTTGAAATTGATATCAATGAAGGTCACTATCCCAACAAGATAAACCAAACCTATCATACTGCAAATGACGGTTCTCTTTCTGACCATCTTGAAGTAGCTTATGACTTATCTGCAGACTATCATACCTACGCATTAAAGTGGGACAAAGATTTCATCTACTATTATTTTGACGGTGAGCTGACTTCCAAAAAGCCCAACATAAACGCAATTGATGTGGTATACCCGATTTTCTCTACCGCAGTATTAAACTGGGCAGGCACACTTGGTCCTAAGGCAGACGGCTCTTCTATGGCCATTGAATATGTTCGTATTTACCAGAGAAGAGAAGATGCGGAAAACAAGGATATCACCAAAATCAACGATCCGTTGCCCAAAAAAGAGGTTGTTGTTGACCCCTTCCCGAAGGTAACCACCGCAGAGCAGCTCCCCGATAACGAAAAATACCCCGGTGAAATCATCATCAAGCCTGAGCTTGAAGGTACCTGGAATACATCCGAGTCACTCCGTTACCCTGACAACTCCGCATCCTATTACCCGAGCGGAGACGGTGCTACCGCCAAATACCCTCTGAAAGAACTGGAAAAAGGCAAATACCGCGTTCTGGCGTGGAGATTGCCGCACTCCATGAATGCCCGTCAGATAAACTATATGATTTGGCAGAACGGCGAGGAATCCTATTTCGGCTCTGTTGCGATCCAACCCGGCTTTGACGATGCAAAGCCCGGATGGGTTGAGGTTGTACCTGAATTTGAATACTCCGGCAACAAGGATGATTATATCCTCTACACCTGGAAACACGAAGGATTGAACTCAAGAGCATTATGGTTCAAATTTGTTCCCATCCAATAAAACCCAAAACCGGAAAGCATTGCTTTCCGGTTTATGTTACAACAATAGGAGGATTACGCATGCGCATTACATACGAAACACACTACCGTTCATCCCGCAAAGACGGACGACACACCGCAACCATGGCAGCATTTTTAGAGCGTCTACGTCAAACCGCTCCGTCCCTTACGGTGCCTGATAACGAAGACCCCGATACCTTTTTAAAATGGCGCGAAAGCTTAAAGCAAAAAGTCTTTGCGCTTTTAAGGCTTGACGTTTTGTTAAAGGAATGCGAGAACCAGCCTTTACCGAAGCAGTTGTCTACAGTGCAAAGGGACGGATACAGAGTAGAAAAGTGGGAATTTTATCCGGATAGCTTTTCTGCCGTTCGTTTTTTAGCACTCATCCCCGACACCGCTTCGCCGGATTCCCCCGTGCCCGGTGTTATGTGTTTTCCGGGTTCTATATTCAGCAAGGAATTCCTGGCAGGTGAACCGCTTTTGGATAAGCCGGTTTGCCGCTTTGAGAAATATCCCGAGCGCAATCGGATGGCTTTGCATATTGTCCGGAACGGCATGGCGGTGTTTGCATTTGATCCCCTCTCCATTGCCGAATGTGCGCTTGATATTGAGGCACCTGCAAACTACGGTTCCACCGCACGCACACAGCTTTGCCACGGTTTGATCCAAAACGGTTTTTCTTATTTTGGGTTGTCTGTTGCCCAAAAGCTTTGTGCTTTGGATTTTATAAAGACCCTTCCCTTTATCGATACAAACAAGCTTGCTGTTTCCGGACATTCCTTAGGCTGTGATGATGCCATGTATATTGCACTCCTGCGGGACGAAATTAAAGCTGTTGTCTTTAATGATATGGTATGTGACGAGCGACACCGTTATTTCTCCACAACCGAGTACGAAGAGGACAAAATGTGCAATCACATCGGCAACTGGCACGAAATACCCGGCAGCTTTCAGTATTACACCCGACCCGATATTCTGGCAGCTTTGGCACCGAAATATCTTGCCCTTAACGAAGGCGGTGCACAAATTTATCTGGATAAAATACAAAAAGCTTATTCGCTTTTCGGGAAAGAAGATCGCCTTTTGATCACCCATTATCCCAAATACCAAAACGCAGATACAAGAAGCAAGCAATATGAACCGCCTGCATTCGGTCTTTCCGATGCTGCATATCTCGCCTTCACAAACACCGATGCGCCCGACCATTCCTTCCGTGCAGAACCGTCTGTCAGATTATTAAACTTAGCTTTCAAATAATTTTATAAATGAAAAGTGCATCATTTCGATGCACTTTTTCTATTTTAATTGTATAAATGTAGCAAAGATACCTCGGTCGGGACCTAAGCCCCGATGGGAATAAAAGGTGTCGCAGTTACAGCAGGTGCAAATGCCCGATTCATAAACCGTAACGCCCAAATCCGAAAGCGTTTTTTTGTTTAATCCGGGTAAATCCAGATAAAATTTGTGATTTTGTTCAAAAATCAGGTCATTATCCGAAAATTTTGCCAAAAACTGCTCATATAAATCCTTTGACACCTCGTAACAGCACTTATGAATGCAAGGGCCAATCAAAGCAATGACATCCTTTGAACTTGTGCCGTATGTCGCCTGCATGGCAGACAATGTTTTAGCACCAAGCCGTCCCAATGTCCCACGCCAACCGCAATGGGCATTGCCGATGGCTTTGTTTTTGGTATCAATCAATGTAACGGGCACGCAGTCTGCGGTATGGATGGCAAGCGGAAGAAGCTTTTCATTTGTAATCAGCGCATCCACATCGGTGTAATCCCTTTCTTTGAATACCCCTTTGCCTGCGTCAAAGCTGCCTGTTTTGCGGACATTTACAGAATGGGTCTGGTTTCCAAGCACCACACGTTTTGGATTCATCCCGAGTGCCTCACAAAAAAGTGTGTAGTTTTTTTGAACATTTTCCTTTGTATCTTTCGTTTTAGAGCCTAAATTGAGCCATTTTAAATGCGCACCCTCCGACACACCGCCAAAACGGGTGGACACCGCATAGTCTATAAAATCCAGCCCCTCTATTTCGGGGAAGGTGTAATAAATCATATTATTCTTTTCTTTTTGAATCACTTTTTTCACCTCGCCCTTTTATTATACACACTTTTTCAAAGAATGACAACACTTTTCTTGCATTTTAAAAAAGGTTGTGATACAATAAAGAAAACTGACATTTTGGAGGGAATTTCCATGCAGACCATTCAGGAAAATTTAAACACCCCCGTGGCTTTTGAAACCGATGTTTTGGTGGCAGGCGGCGGCTTTGCAGGCATTGCGGCGGCACTTTCTGCCGCACGGAACGGGGCGAAGGTACTACTGATTGAAAAAAGCTTTATGTTAGGCGGACTTGGCACTTCGGGACTGATTACCATTTATCTGCCCCTTTGTGACGGTGAAGGGCATCAGGTGTCTTTCAGCATTGCAGAAGAACTGCTTCGCGTTTCCATCAAGCATGGTGCAGAAGACAGATACCCCTCTGCATGGCTGAATGGCGGTACTTTGGAAGAAAAGATTAAAAACCGTTTCTTAGTACAGTATAACGCCCAGAGCACCGCAATTTTGTACGAACAGCTCCTGCGTGAGGCAGGCGTGGAAATCCTTTACGGCACCTCTGTTTGTGCCGTTAAAACCGAAAATCAAAAGGTAACCCATGTGATGACCGAAAACAAGTCGGGCAGACAGGCAATCAAAGTAAAATCTGTAGTAGATGCCACAGGCGATGCGGACATCTTTTGGTTTGCAAACGCAAAAACCGAAAATTTCAAACAGGGCAATATTCTAGCTGCCTGGTATTACTATGTAAAAGACGGAGAATTCGGATTACAGCAACAAGGGGCTTCGGATGTGCCGGACAAAGAAAAAACCGCGGAAAACGCCCCTGCACAGTTGGTAAACCGACGTTTTACGGGGCTTGACGGCAAGGAGCTTTCCGAAATGGTACAGCTTTCCCATGATTTTGTGTTAAATCATGCTTTAGAGCGCGACAGAGCCATTGCAACCATGGCAACCATTCCCCAAATCCGCATGACACGCCGTTTAGAGGGTTTGTATGTGATGGACGATACCGAAATGCATAAAGAATTTTCTGATTCTGTGGGTATGTTTGCCGACTGGAGAAAGCGCGGTCCCTGCTACGAATTGCCCTTCCGTACCCTTTACGGTAAGGATTTGAAAAATGTAATCGGGGCAGGCAGATGTATTTCGGTCACCGATGCCATGTGGGACATTACCCGTGTCATTCCTGTATGCTCGGTAACCGGTGAGGCGGCAGGCTTAGCCGCTTCCATGACAGACGATTTCAGCACATTAAATGTAGCAGATTTGCAAAGTAAATTGGTAGAAAGAGGCGTAAAATTACATGAAGACTTTTAACTTGTGGGAAACCCTCCCCGAAAAAAAGCAGGGCAACACCGTAATAGAATATTATCCTGCCAAAAATAAAGTGACCGATGCCACCGTTATTGTTTTCCCGGGTGGCGGCTATCACCATCGCGCGCCCCACGAGGGGCAGGGGTATGCAGAATTTTTGAACAATAACGGCATGGATGCGTTTGTTTGCCAGTATGCGGTAAACCCAGAGCTTTATCCGCTTCCGCTTTTAGATGCACGCCGTGCGGTACAGTTTGTACGCAAAAATGCAGAAGAATTCGGCATTGACCCGAAAAAAATCGGGGTGATGGGCTCTTCTGCAGGCGGACACTTAGTGGCAAGCCTTTCTACTGTCTTAGATTTTTTCCCCGAAGCACTCACCGCACCCGATGAAACGGACGCTTTGGATTATATTCCTGATTTTCAGATTCTTTGCTATCCCGTTATTTCCTTACTCCCCGACTTCGGCCACACCGGCTCGGGCGACAATCTGTTAGGCAATAACGATTTTGAAAATCCGCTTCGGAAATATCTTGCACCGCACAAGCTGGTGCATGACAAAACACCGCCCGCTTTTATCTGGCACACTATGGAGGATGGTGCGGTACCCGTGGAAAACAGTTTTCATTATGCTTCTGCGCTCCATAAAAAGGGCATTGACGGTGAAGTGCACGTTTTCCCCTTCGGTCCGCACGGCTTAGGGCTTGCCGAAAAAATTCCGCACACCGCACAATGGAGCGGTTTGCTGATTCACTGGCTTAAAATGAAAAACTTTCTCTAAAGGAGATTTTTAACAAATGATTAAACCCGAACTGATTAACCAGATTCATAACGCCACCGTCATTCAGCGCTGGAACGACCATATCCGTCCGTCCACCGGCTTTGCGGAAATTGACAAGCAGGCGCACAAGACCTTTTTTGCCTATGTGCTTGCCAAATGTCAGGCGGAAGAGGACGAAAATTTTAACACCTGCGCTTTGGTGGAAGGTCTGATTTTTGAATTTCTGCACCGAAGCGTTTTAACCGACATCAAGCCTCCCATTTACTATAAATTAAAAAGTAAAATGGGAAACGGTATTGACGAGTGGGTGGCAGATGAGCTTTCCGATTGCATTGACTGCATCCCCGGAGGCTTTGCAGAGCGGTTCCGCCGTTACTACGCAGACCCCGATTACTGCAAAGAAGAAAAGGCAATCATCCAGTATGCCCACTACCTTGCCACCAAATGGGAGTTTGACATCATTTATCCCATGAACATTGGTTTTTATAATATCGAAACCACCCGAAAAGAGGTAAACGACGGGCTTGCCCGTTGCACCTGGTTTGAGGGCAAGAAATATTTCAGCCAGCATCCGCGTCTGACCGACTTTTTAAACCTGATCGGTCAGCTCCGTTTCCAGATGCGCTGGACCGCAACGGCACGCATTCCCCAAACCTCGGTTATGGGACACACCTTAGTGGTTGCGATTTTGTCCTATCTGTTTACGGTCGAGATGGGTGGCTGTGACCAACGAAAGGTCAACAATTTCTTCGGCGGTCTGTTTCATGACCTACCCGAAGTGTTAACCCGCGACATTATTTCGCCTATCAAACGAGGCGTAAAGGGCATTGATAACATCTTAAAGGACATTGAAGACCAGCAGATGCAAAGTGTTGTATTTCCTTTAATGCCCGAAAAGTGGAGAGAAGAAATTTCCTACTTCACCATGGACGAATTTGACTCCAAAATCAAGCTGGACGGTAAGATTCAAGTGTCCAACTCCGACCTTTTGAACGCGGTTTACAACAAAGACGAATTCTGCCCCATTGACGGCGAAATTATCCGCGGTTGTGACCATCTTTCGGCATATATGGAAGCCATTATGTCTGTCAAAAACGGTGTAGAGGCACAGCCTCTGTTGGTGGCACTTAAGAATTTAGCTGCCATTTACAAGGGTAAAAAAATCGGTGGTATTGCGTTTGAGCCGTATTTTAAAAAGGATATTTACTGGACCGAGGTGAAATAACCGTGCAGGGTACCATTTTCAACATTCAGAAATTTTGCATCAATGACGGACCGGGAATTCGTACCACAGTATTTTTAAAGGGCTGTCCGCTCCGCTGTGTGTGGTGCCACAATCCCGAATCCCAAAGGGTTGCACCTGAGCTGATGTTTGACCCCCAAAAATGCATCGGCTGCGGAAAATGCTTTGCAGTTTGTCCGAAAGAAGCCCACAGCATGACAGAAACTGCACACGTTTTAGACCGTGAAAAATGCGTTGCCTGCGGCGCCTGTGCTATAAACTGTTATGCCGAAAGCTTAGAGATGGCAGGCAAAACCGCAACGGTGGACGAAATTTTAGAAGAGGTTATGAAGGATGAGGCATTTTACCAAAATTCCGGCGGCGGCATGACCTTATCGGGCGGTGAGCCTCTGGCACAACCCGAATTTTCGGTTGCCCTTTTAAAGGGGGCAAAGGAAAAAGGGTTACATACCGCAGTGGAAACCTGCGGATTCTCGGCAAAAGAAATTTTTAAATCTCTTGCTGAATACACTGATTTATTCTTATTTGACTGGAAAATCACCAATGATAGCCTGCACAAAGAATATACCGGTGTTTCCAATGTGAAAATTTTGGAAAATTTAGAGCTTGCAAACCAAATGGGCAAGCAGATTGTTCTGCGTTGTCCCATCATCCCTTCCGTGAACGACACAAAAGAACATTTTGCGGGCATTGCAGATTTGGCAAACCGTTTAGAACATGTTATCGGCATTGACGTCGAGCCGTATCATCCGTTGGGAACGGGTAAAAACGAACGGCTGGGCAAGGAAGCAAAAGCCTTTGAAATGCCGGAACCCGACACCGTAAACGGCTGGATTTCCGACATTCAAAAACTAACAGCAAAACCTGTAAAAAAAGGATAAAATTATGGAATTGCTGAAACGAAAACCCACAAGATTAAAAGGATATGATTATTCTGCACCGGGTGTGTATTTCATTACCATTTGTACAAAAGACAAAAAACATCTGTTGTCCGAAATAACCGTAGGGCAGGGGCTTGCTCCTGCCGAAAATACATTGTCTGTATACGGAAATGTTGCAAGACAACAGATTGCTCTTTTAGAAAGCCGTTATCAAACAGTTAAAATTGATAACTTTGTGGTCATGCCCAATCATATACATCTTTTGATTTCTTTGCATAATCAGACGGCAGGAGCAAGCCCCTGCCCTACAATTTCTGATGTTATTTGTTCTTTTAAATCTTTGACAACAAGGTTATGCCGAAAAAGCGGATTTAAAGATACGCATTTGTTTCAATCTTCTTTCCACGACCATATTATCCGAAGTGAAGAGGATTATCAAAAAATATGGGCATACATAGACACAAAATAAAATGTCGCCATATGGCGACATTTTTTATATTAATTTTTTTACATGTTCATAAAGTGCATCTGCCCAAAGGCTACAGCCAAAATCATTAGGATGTCCGCCATATTTTGCTTTTTGCGGACTTTCTTCACTTTCGGAAAGCACGGGACGGTTGTCAAAAAACGCGTCTGCTTTTTTGGCAAGGGTGTTTACAATATACTCGTTTACCGCATTCCACTTAACCGTGTTTTGTGCATCATAGTCAAAGGGCGGAACGGTCTGAATCAGCACCCTCACGCCGTTTTGTTGCAAAGCATCTGTGATTTTGTCTAAATTTTGGCAAATCGCCTCGGGCGAAATGCCCTGCAGAATATCGTTTACCCCAAGGCAGAGGAAAACCCAATCGTTTTGCTTTGCCTTTTCAAGCCATGCACCACAAGACGCCGCATCTCCGCTTCTGGCAAAGCCGATGCCTAAATTCCAGTAGGCATTTTGTTTTCCGAGCTTTTCGGAAAGGAAAGCATTCCAATGGCTGTAGGCATTTTTTGTCGTGCCGCAGCCCTGGGTAATGGAGTCACCCAAATACCCGATTTTGTTTGTTACCTTTCGCTTGCATCCGACCATAGACGGCACGGGCATATTGACATCTCCCTCAAAGGCGTCCCCGTCCTTGCGAAAAGTAGGAACAATGATTTCGGGATGGCATGGAATTCTTTTGCCCCTAAAATCCATTTCCAAACAAAGATAGCTGCCCTCCGGAATGTGCAGTTCAAAGGGGTCGCACCAAAAAGTTTCTCCTTTTTTCACGCTCTTTCCCGGTTCCCGATGAAAGGTAAGGGGAATAAAGGTTTCCGGCTCGGTCGCCTGCTCCATGGTACAGTTTTTTACAACCCCTGCTCTTGCGGACACAATCTCCCATGCACCGAACGCCATATTGCACTTTGAAAAACTGCCGTCGGCATAGGTAGAATCTACCGTATCACCGAAAAGCAGGACATATTCCTTTGTCGCACCGCTAAAGATTTTATAATACACTCTGCCGGTTAAAAGCGACCCGTCGCTTTCAAAAAAGGACTGATTGGCACTGCCGGCAAGGGTGTTTGAAACATATTCCTTATAAAAATCCATAACGCCTTCCTCGCTCTCGTTTTATTTGACATAATCGTAACATATTTTGGTATAAAAAGCAATAAATTTTTTTAAAATTTTGTTTACTTTAAAACCTAACTGTGCTATACTTTAAGCGAGGTGATTGTATGCTGGAATTAGATGCCAAAAAGCTGGCTTTCAACATAGAAAAGCGCATAAAAAACGACATTGAAAGCCAAGAAATCTGCGGTGCGTCGGTTTTGGATAGACCCCGAAAACAAAATTACGGCACTTTACATGAAAAACGCCCACTACGACGGCGGTGCAGGTGCGAAAACTGCAAGAAACTTTGAAGCAGATGTTTATAATTCTATAAAATAAAGGAGATTTTATCATGATCAGAACAGAGTACAGAGACGAAAAATTTGCATTTCCCTTTGTGGCATACACCCCTGAAAAGGTAAAGGACAATTTACCGCTCATCATTCAGCTGCACGGTGTAGGCGAACGCGGAAACGGTGAAGAGGATTTAGCGCTTGTAGATGTCCACGGCTTTTCCAAGCATCTCTTAACTACCGATTACGATTGCATTGTGGTAATGCCCCAATGCCCCAAAGATACGTTCTGGGCAGCAAGAGTGGAATCCATTTTGCGCTTTGTAGAGCAGGTCAAGCAGGCGTTTAAAGCAGACGAAAACCGCGTTTATTTAACCGGCATCAGCATGGGAGGCTTCGGCACCTGGTTTACTGCTATGGCAAGCCCTAAGATGTTTGCGGCAATCGCTCCGGTCTGCGGCGGTGGCATGCCCTGGAATGCAGCCGTTCTGACCATGCCGATCTGGGCAATCCACGGCTCTGTGGACACCGTTGTAAAGCCGTCCTATTCCGAGGATATGATTGAAAAGGTGCAAACCTACAACGAAGATGTAACCTACACCCTTGTGGAAGGGGTGGGTCACAACGTCTGGGATTACACCTATGATGCAAAACTTATGAACTGGTTACTCAGCAAAAAGAAATAAAGTAAAGGATGTGATGAAATGACAACCTTCTTAATTGGTCTTGCTATTTTAGGCATTGGCGGTTTTTTGTATGCCGCTCTTTGTGAGAAAATTTTTAAGCCTGATGACCGACAGACCCCTGCTATCCGCCTGCAGGACGGTGTGGATTATGTACCCATTAAAAAATGGAAGAACAGCCTGATTCAGCTTTTGAACATTGCAGGCACCGGGCCTATTTTAGGACCGATTCAGGGCATTTTGTTCGGGCCGATTGCGTTTATCACCATTCCTATCGGCTGTATCATCGGCGGTGCATTTCACGACTATATGAGCGGTATGATTTCCCTGCGCGAGGACGGCGAGCAAATGCCGGGACTTGTTCAGAAATTTTTAGGCAAACACACCTATATCTTTTACAACATCTTTTTGTGCCTGACCTTAATTTTGGTGGGCGCGGTGTTTGTGTACACCCCCGGCGACTTGTTTATCACACAGATTTTAGGCGTGGAAAGTCTGATTACAAGCCCTGTTACCTGGGTTGTGTACGGTGTTATTTTTGCGTATTATCTGATTGCGACCTTCTTCCCCATTGACAAAATCATTGGCAGAATTTATCCTGTCTTCGGTGCAATTCTGTTAATCTCGGCAGTGGGTGTGGCAATCGGTCTGTTTGTAAAGGGCTATCCTTTAACCGATTTTGATTTTAATAATCCCATCACCCATCCGCAAAATCTGCATTTTGTACCCATCTTCTTTGTGACGGTGGCGTGTGGCATTGTATCGGGCTTTCATTCGACCCAATCGTCGATGGTTGCCCGCACCATGACCCATGAAAAAGAGGGAAAAACCACCTTCTTTTATATGATGCTGTTAGAAGGCTTTATTGCCATGATCTGGGCAGCGGCGGCTATGGGCGTGATGAATTTAGGTCTTGCAGATGCCACCACCGCACCCACAACGGTATGCGGTATTGTGGCAACCGACCTTTTAGGCAATGTGGGCGGTATCATTGCCATTATCGGCATTATTGTTCTGCCCATAACCTCGGGAGATACAGCATTGCGCTCTCTGCGGCTGATTGTGGCGGACACCATAAAGCTTGACCAGAAGAAAATCAGAAACCGACTGGCACTTTGTATTGTTATCTTTGCTTTGGTTGCCGCACTTTTGGTGTTTGCAAAACTGAATGCAGACGGATTTAATATTTTATGGCGTTATTTTGCCTGGGCAAACCAGACCTTGTCCATCTTTGCCTTTGCGCTGATTGCTGTTTACATGATTCGCCATAAAATGCCGTTTTTGCTTTCCCTTATTCCGGGCATGTTTTATATGTTTGTAATTTCAAGCTTTATTCTAAATGCAGATTACGGCTTTAATCTTTCCTGGAATGTAAGCTATGTGCTTTCGGGCATCTTAACCCTTGCCTATGGCGTTGCGGTAACGATTGCCGGCAGAATACAGGCAAAAAATCAATTACAGTGAGGCGGTTATGTTAGAAACTTTAAAACAGATTGTTCTGGAAACCGAAGCCATTTTCTTTAACGACACCTATCGAAGAGATGTGAAAGTAAAGGGCGAATCAGATTTCGTGACCCGTGCAGACTTAGAAATCTCTTCTTTTCTGCATAATAAACTAAAAGAAGCTTTTCCCGAAATCGGCTTTGTTTCGGAGGAAGAAAATACAAAAGTGGAGCTGGGCAGGGACTATTTTATTTTAGACCCCATTGACGGCACCACAAACTTTATGTACCAGATTCCCCTTTGCGGTGTGTCGCTGGGACTTTTGCAAAATGGCGAAATTACCGCAGGCATTATTTATCTGCCCTATGCCAAAGAGCTTTTTTGGGCAGAAAAGGGGAAAGGGGCGTTTTTAAACGGCGAGCAGATTTTTTGTAACAGCCCCGAAAAGCTTTCCGACTGCTTAGGGTTTATAGAGCTGAATCCTTATTTTCGGGAAGATAAAGACCAGGCGTTGCGCCATGCGGAAAAAATCTTCTGCGAATGTCGGGATTTGCGTACCATCGGCTGTGCAGCGGCATCCCTTGCCTACGTTGCCTGTGGCAGAGCGGATGTATTTTTGGGTCGCTACTTAAAGCCCTGGGACTACGCAGCAGGCAAAATCATAGTGGAAGAAGCAGGCGGAAAAGTCACCGACTTAAACGGCCAGTTCCATCCCGAAATTTTAAACAGCCACATTGTTGCGACGTGTGGCAAAGCTTACAACCAATTTTTAAAAGAAATTAAAGGAGCGTAAAATGATGAAAACATACACACAAAATGATGCGCCTCTAAAGGTGTTTGGCATACCTTTTTTCGAAGAAAAACAAGTTTTTGAGCGCTTACCCGAGGATGTTCGGGAGCAGGTGCCTTCCTTAAAATTTTTAGGCAGACGCACACCCGGGGCGCGTATCGGATTTCGCACCGATGCGACTGAAATTACAGTAGAATTCACTTTAGAAACATTAACGCCCGATATCGGCATGGCTCTTTTTTCCTGCCAATCCATCGAGGTTTTAGTAGGAAACCGCCAAAATCCCGAATTTTTGGGACTGGTTACACCCAAAAATTATGAAGAAAAAACCGCATCGAAAACTTTTAAATTAAGCGGAAAAATGCAGGACATTTTATTACTTTTGCCCCGTAACGAGGTTTTGTCGGAGGTAAAGGTGTCTGTACCCGATGAAGCAAAGATAGAAGCCCCCACCCCTTACAAGCACGGGCCGCTTCTGTATTACGGCTCGTCTATTACAGAGGGCGGTTGCTGTTGCAGAATGTCGAATGCCTATAATGCACTTCTTTCCCGCTGGCTGGATGTGGACTATTACAACTTTGGTTTTTCAGGCTCGGCAAAGGGAGAACCCGAAATGGCAGACTACATCAACACCATTGACTTTTCGGCGTTTGTACTGGACTATGACCACAACGCACCCTCTGCGGAGCACTTGGAAAACACCCACTATCCTTTCTATAAAAAAATCCGTGACAAGAATCCCGACATCCCGATTATCATGATGTCCCGTCCAAATTTCGGCTACTGGCCGGACGATGCACAGCGTCGCGATATTGTGCGGAATTCTTATGAAAAAGCAGTTGCGGAGGGCGACAAAAACGTATATTTTGCAGATGGTGAGACTTTCTTCGGCACCGAGGACAGACAAGCTTGCACCATCGACACCGTGCATCCCAACGACTTAGGCTTTTACCGCATGGCAAAAACCCTTTTGCCCATATTCCAAAAAGCTTTGGGAATATAACAAAATCGGGTATAACTTATGGATTTGAAATATGAAAAACAAGTCGGACAACGGCACATATATTTAGATGCGTTAAAAGCTCTGTAGCAAGCTTTAAAAACAGACTACGATACGCTCTTAAATAAAAAAATCGCAGAAATTTCTGCGATTTTTTATTTTCATCTTGACAAATGTAGCTATGTCTGTTATACTACATTCGTAGCTACAAGTGTAATTACACTTACATTCATCACAAGGAGGGTTTTATATGCCGGTAATAAAACAAACCATCACCGACTCAGAATACGCAATTATGTGCATTTTGTGGCGGACAGAAAAAAGTATGACGGTATCCGATGTTGTACAAGCCTTAGACGGAAATGACTGGACAGCCTCTACCGTTTCTACTTTTTTGCAAAGACTTTTAAAAAAAGGAATTATCGCTTGCGATAAAAAAGGAAAAACCAATCTTTACTATCCTCTGCTTAAGCAAACAGACTATGATTTAAGTGAAACTGAAAATTTCCTAGACAAAATTTATAACGGTTCCGCCAAAAATCTGATTGCTGCACTATTTGAAAGTAAAAAACTTTCAGCAGAAGATGTGTCCGATTTAAAAAAAATGTTTGAACTGGAGTGATACTTTTGGACACCATTTTCCAAACAGTTTTAATTTTAAGCAGCCTTGGCTTCGTTTTGACTGCTGTTTTGCTTTGCTTAAAACCCATTACTGCAAAAAAATTTCCTGCTGGATGGCAATATTTTGTATGGCTTGCAGTTCTTTTTTTGATGCTCATTCCCGTTTACCGGCTAATTCCGGCGGAAAAGGCACAGGAATTTGCACCCGTTCCCAAAAACGAAACAGCGCAAAGCAAGCCCCAGTCTG
The DNA here is from genome assembly GCA_017410375.1 of Clostridia bacterium. Classification (NCBI taxonomy): domain Bacteria; kingdom Bacillati; phylum Bacillota; class Clostridia; species Clostridia bacterium. The sequence goes on from JAFQQW010000066.1 coordinate 34,086, forward strand.
TGGAGCCTTTACAAACAGAAACTTTGTCTTTGCCCGATATCCCACCGACACAGACCACACAGACTGAAAACACAACACACATAACACGACTTCTACATTTTTTGCCTTATCTCTGGCTTTTAGGTGTTTTTGCATTTTTACTGTTTTTTTGTGCGACCTATTTTATTTGTCTCTTTAAAAAACGTAAAAATGCTGTAAGGGTTTCTACAAATCCTTTGTTCGAATACGCAAAGCATCAGCTTAAAATCAAACGCAACATTTCCTTGCGCATGTCACCGGATGTACGTTCCCCTATGTTAGTGGGCGTGCTGTTTCCTGTTGTTTATGTGCCTTGTCGGAATATTTCGGACGAAAGTTTACGTATGATTTTCTTACATGAACTGACGCACTATAAACGGAAAGATTTATTTTTCAAATGGCTCTCTTTGTTTGCAAACGCGATTCATTGGTTTAATCCTTTATCCTATCTGCTTTGTGCAAATATCAGCGAGGCTTGTGAAATTGCCTGTGATATGGCAGTTACCAAAAAGATGTCCGAAGCAGAGCAAAAAGTCTACATGAAAACCATTCTTACTTTAGCAGAATAGGAGGATTTTTATGTTAGAAAAATTATACACAACCAAAATGAGTGCCGGTAAAATTTCTTTGCAAAAACGGTTTACTAAAATCCGTTCACACCATGGAAAAGCAACCCATGTCATTGCTTTTACAGCGGCACTTCTCTTCCTGATTACCATGCTTTTTGCCACAGTCGCCATTGCTTCCGTCGTAAACGAAAAGAAAACGTTCTTTGTCAATGGGAAAGGATATGCCATCAAACCTATCCTGATTGAAAATCAGTTAGAAGTGCATACCGACAGCTACTACGTTCCACTGCGCGATACCTTCGAAGCTCTCGGCTATGAGGTTTACTATGATGTAGACAAAGCAAAATACAAAAAATTTATGGGCAGTTTCACATTTCCGCAGTATGATTCGGAACCATACGTTAAAAAACTGGATGATCCGCTAGTCACCGAAGTTTTTCAAACACCGCAGTATTATTTAAAAGACTTTGTAAAAACCGATGTCGACAAGTACATATATGGTGCCACATACAGATTCAATCAACAAATGCCGATTATTGAAATGGTAAAAGGAACTGAAGTGTGGGCATGTCAGGTCGGCAGCACAAGATATTGCCCGTTTATTCCTGCCGGTGCAGTTGTTCTGATAAATGGAAAAGCCTATATTCCGTTGCGAGCAGTTGCACATATTGTGGGTGGACAAGACAATGTAAAATGGAACAGCGAAAAAAGAGACACATATTTTGAAGGTGTTTTAACCTTTAACGAAAAAGAAAACACTGTAACAATTAATCTTGACTAAGGAGGAATATACGGCTATGTTGGAAAATATCTACACAACAAAAATGAGCACAAACAAAAAAGCATTACAAACTCGTTTTACAAAAATTCGCTCCAAAACAGGAAAGCTTTCTAAACTGATGGCATGTACCATTTCAATTGTCCTTATTTTCTCGGTCATATTTGCAACCGTTGTTCTGGCATCCATAGAAACAACAAAAGGTGTCCCTGCCGAAGACGAACCTATAACACTTTACAGTAAAGGAAATCGCATTGTACTGCAGAACAAGCCTTTTGTTCAAGACAATATAGTGTATCTTCCTCTACGGGAAACTTTTGAAAAGCTTGGCTTTTTTGACATTCCCGGCAACACCTTAGAATGGAAGGATGGCGAAATTTTTATAACCGCCGCTGAAACAGCGGGACAAGCTCCGGTATATTACAGTTTAAAAATAAACAGCGAAGAAATTGGTATTTCACATGAAAAAAACGCTCTGGTTCGTCTCAGTCTGCTTAATCTTGAACCAAGTGGTTCTGCTTTGCTGATTGGGCAGACGACTTATGTGCCTTACGATTTTATCGAATACATGCTTAACCGTGGATTAGGGGTGCGAAACCGACAATACCTCTTTGATTTTGTAATTACGGTAAATACCCCGGAAATTTCTGCAGCATTCCTTTCCCAGAGATTTATCTTGCCATGTGACGGCGAAATTTCTGCCACCTACGGTACACGCGTACATCCCATTACCGGAGAAACCAAAACCCACAACGGCATCGATATTATTGCCCCGGACGGCACACCTGTCGTATCCACTATCTACGGCACAGTTACAACTGTCGGCTATGATGCTGAAAAAGGCAATTATATTATTGTTCAAAAGGATAATGTGCAAACCGCTTATCACCACCTTAAAGAAATCCAAGTTTCAACAGGTGATACCATTCAGCGCGGTCAAATCATCGGCACGGTTGGAAGCACCGGTACTTCTGTCGGCTCATATCTGCACTTTGAAATCCAGATAAACGGAATATATTACGACCCGGAACACGTTTTATGACAAATTCTACTCGTAAACCGAAATCTTTTTTGGTGTGGGTGAACGACCGCGAGAAAATCATCTCAGTCAAATCAGTCCCGGAGGAAATTGCTAAAGGATATGTCAAACAAGAAATGAGTATAGACACTTTAATGCAATTTATATCAAGCGGATATAAAATCGGATAAGCAAAGCACTGCAACAGGCTTTAAAAACAGACTACGATACACTACTTAAATAAAAAATCGCAGAAATTTCTGCGATTTTTTAATGCTTCTCAAATCTCTTTTTCTTGCTAATTTGTTGGATTTGTGTTATAATTTAAAAAACACATCAGGGGGTTTATAAAATGAAGAAAAGCATTTTTGCTTTTGTTATCAGCATAACATTGTTGTTTGCTTCTGTCACTTTAATCCACGCCGCAGGTACACCAAGTACCTGGGCTGTACAGGAAATAGAAGCTGCCACAAAGGACGGCTTAATTACAGACAGCATTTCGGCAAACTATCAGGCATACATCACCCGTGCGCAGTTCTGTGAGCTGGTTTTGAAAGCCTATGAAAAGCTGAGCAACACTTCTGCTGAGATTGGAGATGTGCATTTTAATGACACCGACAATCCCGAAATATTAAAAGCCGCAAACCTTGGTATTGTTACAGGGCATGGTGACGGCAGTTTTGCACCCGATGAAAAAATTACGAGAGAGCAGATTGCAACCATGCTTTCCCGCATGATTGGCAAGGCTGTCCCTTCAGAAAAAACGACTTTCTTTGCGCCTGTCGGCTTTTCGGATTGGGAGCTTATCAGCGATTGGGCAGTTATTCCCTTATGCTTTTTATACGACAAAGGCATCATGCAGGGCACGGGAAAAAACTGTATAAGTCCTAAAGCTAACACCACCTGCGAACAGGCGGTTTTACTTGTATACAGAACTGTCCGAAAATACACCAACACATCGGTTTCATACGACTACGACAGAATTCTTGCCGGCGACTTTTCGCAGTTTGCAGGCAGCTATGTGAATAAAAACGGTGTCACCTTTGTTTTAACGGAAGCCGGAGCGGATTTCGAGCCGGAAAGGGATATTGCAATTTCTTCCAAAGCAGAATATATAACCAAGAATCCTGACGGAAGCTACAGTTGGTCTATTATTTATTATGAAGATGGCCATTCGGTGGAATCGATTGCAGTGGTTCTTTACCCAATTGGCGTTGAGGTTAATAGCATTTACGGAGAGCGTGTACCGACAGATACCAGCACACTCCGCTTATGGGCAGGGCATGATGGGGTGCTCGACAACAATTGGGTCATGTACAAGCAATAACATACTCTTTTTCATTTTCAATCCAAGCAAAATGATAGCAAAAAGCGGTGTAGCCAACATGGTTACACCGCTAAAAATTTGTTTTATGCTTGTTCGTCGGGGAGGGCTTCGATATAAAAGCTCACGGGTCGAAAGCCGTCGTTGCAGGAAATCATGGCGGATTTCGGATTTTTCATCCAGCCGTCATAGAAATTCTCACCGCCGTGGGCAAGGGTCATCACAAAAGGCGACATGCTTTCCCAGGCGCTGTCACAAAGCCCCTCGGGCTTCTCCCAGCCGTTTGTAATGAAAGTTTGCCCTTCCTTTAAATCGCAGGCGTGCTCGATGGGATTTTCATACTTTTCGGACAAATCGGTATACTTTGCCATGCGCATAACCGTGATGCGGCATTTTTTCATACCGCCACCTCCTTTTTCTCTTGTCATTATAACACACCCACCAGAGCTTTTCAAGTATAAATTAAAAGTGATATCACTTTTTAGGGGATAGGAAAAAATGTTTGGAATGGACGAACAGAGCCGATGCCTTAGCATCGGGACACCCAATGCTGTATATAGATACTGCGAGGGCTCGGTTCGTTTATAGCAAAAACGCATTTATCAAAAGAAAACACGCAATGTATTGCGTGTTTTCTTCATTTTGTATCTTTCTTTATCAGTTTAAAATCCAGATGGCAAGGGTTAAGTAGCCAGCAAAGGTAACCCAGACGGCATACGGAATCTGAAGCTTTGCTGCAACGGGCGAAACAAATTTATACGCTCTGATGGTGCGGATGATAAAGAATAACAGTCCCAGAAGCCAGATAAAGGCAAACAAAAACCACCGCAGATTAAAAAACACAATACTCCACCAGAAGTTGAAAAACAGGCTTATGCCATAAAACCACAGTCCGTCTGCCGCCTTTTGCTGATTACGGTTCTGATACTTCCACACAAGCGCCGCGCTGATTCCCATCAACACATACAAAATGCCCCACACAATGGGAAACAGCCAGCCCGGCGGTGATAATGGCGGCATTTTTATTTCGCTGTAAATGTCCATGCTGTTTCGGGTAAAAAATGCCGAAAGACCGCCAATGACCAGCGGAATCAGTATAGAAACTCCAAAAATTTTAATGTTTTGCTTTAAACTGCTTTGCATACATCGCACCCTTTCTTTTTCCGGTACTTTAGTGTATGCGCCCTCTCCTTCTTTTATGCAGTTTTCTCCCTTCCTCACAAAAAAGTGCTATCATGATATCATGATAGCACTTTTGTACGGCGTATTTTATCTTTACTTTTTGAATGTTCGATGATATAATAACAGCAGAAAAGGGAGGCAGGAACATGAACTACATGGAAATTGTCAAAAACGAGCCGTTGTTCTGGACGCGTATCGGCTTGGGCGCAAACCCCGATTTACGCAACGAAAAGGGCGAGATTACCTTTGCCGTTCCAAACAGTACATTTATCAATGCGGAGTGGTCTGCATTTTTAGCAGAGCATAAAGCATTTTTGGATATTGGCTGTAAATTGCATACCACCGTTATACACAGTGGCTGGGTTGGCGAAAATGCATACGATTATTCTGCGGTGGATAAAACGTTAAAAGCCGTTTTCAGCCTTGGCGAGGACGTGCTGTATCTGCCGAGAGTTGAACTGAATCCGCCTCTAGAGTGGCTTAAAGCCAACCCTGAAGAGGTTGCTTTGGCAGAATATGCAAACCGCGACCCCGAGCATGTGAGAGAGGTGTACAAAAGCTATCGTACCGCCCATGAAATCGCAAAGATACGAAGTGGCGGTTTTAACGAGCATGGCGTATATTTGCAAAGCTTTTTTTCGGATAAATGGATGCGGGATGCCGCAGAAGTGTTAAGACGGTTTGTGCGTTATTTAGAGGATTCGCCCTACGGCAAGCGCATTGTTGGTTACCAACTGGCGTTTGGTATGTGCGGCGAGCTTTGTAACTGGGGCGCCTGGAAGTCGTCCGAGCATTGGGGCGATTTCAGCAAGCCTGCCCAAAAGGCATTCTTAAAATTCTGTATCGAAAAATACGGAAGTTTTGATGCGACAAAACAAGTGTATGGCGAAGCGGATTTAAATCCTGAAAACATCATTCCTTCTCCGAAGCAAAGAAGCGATACAACCGATTATTTCAGACAAAACAATAAACGTTCTGTCGATTTTTCCTTGTGTCTTTCAGACAAAGTTGCGCAAAATCTTTGTGATTTTGCATCTGTTGCAAAACAGGAAGCAGACAAGCCCATAGGTGCATTTTACGGATATCTACTTACCAAATTCCCCACCGAAACGGGGCATGTAGGCATTGAAAAGCTGATGCATTGCGATGCAATCGATTTCCTTTCGGCTCCTAAAATTTATTATCGGTGCGGTGCAGGACAGCCGGGCGGTTCGCAGGCAACCTCCATGTCTGTGGCGCGCAAAAAAATCTGGCTGGACGAGCTGGATAATGATACCCATATTGCAAAAAGCTATCAGGAAGAATCCAATCACCCTAAAAATTTTTCCGAAACAAAAACCATTCTCTGGCGCGAGGTAGCACGAAATCTTTCGTGGCACAACCAGAATTTCTGGTGGATGGATCTGTATGGCGGTTGGTTTACCGACTATGCGATTATGGGCGAAATTAAAAAAATAATCGCATTTAATCGGAAAATGCGTAAACTGCCTTATGAAAGCATCAGCGAAATTTTGTTTGTAACCGATGAAAAGGCACTGGCGTATCAGTCCCCTGACGGTGTGTTTACCGGTTGCCGTGAGGTGGGCATTTTAAACGAAATGGGTGCGGAACTAAAGCTTTGCGGTGCACCGGTTGACGAATACCGTCTTTCGGATTTAAAGGATTTGCCCCTGAAACGCTATAAAATGATTGTGTTTGCCAATGCGTTTATGATAAGCGATGAACTGCGTGCAATCATTCAAAGTATACCCGAAACCACACTCTGTGTGTGGAATTATGCGGCAGGTATCCGCAGAGGAGAACACTTTGATTATGGACATATAGAAGAGCTGACGGGTATTGCGGTAAAACCTGTGCAGGACAAAGAAGCGTATCTTTCCAACGGCTACGGTGCAAAAACTAAGTGTCCGCCTCTTGAAATCGTAGGAGATGCAGAGGCTTTGGAAACTTATCCTGACGGTAAAATCAAGGTCGCAAAGAAAAACAACCATCTGCTTACCGTAGCACCCGGCTTTTATGCAACAGATTTTTATACCCTTGCCCAAAAGCAAGGCTGTTATATGTACACAAGTGCAGGTTGTGCGGTATTTGCAGACAAGCGGTTTGTGGGCATTTTCCCGGGCGAAAACGGGGCAACCCTTTCAGACAGTTTCCGGGGCACGGATCTCCTTACACAAAACCCGATTCCCAAAAAGCTTGAACCCAAAGGCGTATATATTATAGAATCTAACTGACAATAAAGGGAATGTAAAAAAGTCCGGATCGCAAAAAAGGGGCTGTAAATTTATTACAGCCCCTTTTAAAATGGTAAAAACAGAACCAGCATACCGATAAATGCGATTGCAACTGACAGAACTTCTTTTTTGGACGGCTTGTTGTCGCCAAAGAAGCAAATTAAGGTGGACACAATCATCACACCGCCCGTAACCATGGGATACTGCACAGAAGCATCCACATGTGTAAGGGCAATCACTAAAATCAAGTTTGCCACACGGTTTGTAATTCCGCTTAACGCGCTGATACCAAGTGTCGGCAAAGTCAGCTTTGGCAGCTCTGCCTTTCTTTTGGAGAAAAGCACCACCAGACCGGCTAACACAACCGTGAAAATACAGGACCAGATGGAATAGTCGGTGGCAGATGCCTTTGCAAGCTCTGCCGAGGCAAAAATCTTAGAGAGCACTCCCGACATACCGTTCAGCACAAAAACGCCAACGTAGTAAATCGTTCCGTTCTTTTTCTCGCCCTTTTCCACCGTAACAAGGAGCGCAACACAGATGATCACAAAGCAAATCACCTTTGCTCCGGTTAAAGGCTCACCGTAAAACAGAATCCCCTGCAAAAAAGGCAATGCCATACCGCCCAGCATAGAAAACAGCGAATAGAGCGAAAGGTTGATGCTCCCTAACGCCTTAAAACTGCAAAAGGAAAAAGCAAGGCTGTTAAGCGCCGTCAAAAACGCCATCAAAAGGGTAAACCCTGTGCACCCGAGGCTTAGCTTATTGATAATAAGAAGCGCAAGCAGGCTCATAAACGAGCTGACTGCCGAAAATCGCATGGAAACCAGAAATCCCGAGCCCTGACGTTTGCGGTAGACATCCTGAAACGCAAAACAAGCGCCAAACATAACAACTGAAAGTATGATCAATCCGTAATACATAAAAATTCCTCCGTTTCCTCCTCAGTATAGCAGGTTTTACCAAAAATTCAACAGAATATTTCCCTGTCTTTCTGCAAAAAAGTTATTTTACCGCTTCATTAAACAGATGGACTTGCTCCTCTGTGGGCTTAAAGGCGGGATGTGTACAGCAGGGTATCGAAGGCTCGGTTCCGTCTGTACCATAAAAGGGACTTAGTCTGTCGTTTTCATACATCTTGCACCATGTTTCTTCCCGGAAATCAGGAATATCATAGGGCGTACCTCCCTCTAACACAGAGCGATGCGCCAAAATCGCAACCGAAGACATGTTGACTGCCGAATAGATGTCAAAAGGATGCTCGGGCTGTTTGCCTGCTTCAATACATTCTAAGAACATACGCGCTGTAACATAGTCACTGCCACCGTGTCCGCTGCTTTTAATCAGCTCCTCATCCTTGTCGTTCCATTGCGGATCGTAAAGGTTTTTCTCCTCCATTCCCTCGGGAAGGGTCCAGTTGTTATACTGAAGCATCACTTTTTCACCCATGCCCCGTAAGTTTTCAATCTGTCCGTCGGTGCCGCAAACCCGATACGCGTTGCCATGTCCGCCAAATCCGGCACACCCGGTAAAGCGGAACACCGAGCCGTCATCATTTAAAGTTGTGATAATCGCCGCACGGTCACCCCCGTAACTTGCTGTAGGCACAGCTCCCTCCAAGGGTGCAAAGCAACCAAAGGCCGTTACGCGTTTAGGGGTTGCACCGGTAGCGCGCATAATGGGTCCTAAGGAGTGTGTCACATAGTAAGTTCGCGGCAGAAAGTTTCTCCAATGTTTTTCAAAATAGTTATATTCCCTTTTAAACGAGACATTCATCGGATCCCCGGGGTGATTGTATTCGCCCTCTGCATACATGATTTTACCTAAAGTGCCACTCTTGCAGATTCGTTGTATTTCGCGGTTAAACAGCATTTGCGGATAGTTTTCCGCCAACATATACATCGCATTGCTTTTTTCGAACGCGCGAATCAGCTCAACGCCCTCTGCCATAGTGCCGTTACTGATGCACTCGGAAAATACATGAATGCCCTTTTCCATACAACGGATGGCATAAGGGGTATGCTCATGGAAATAGTTTGCCAGCACCACCGCATCCATATCATGCTCGATAAACGAATCAAAATCCTCATAAACTGCAGCACCTTTAAGCTCGTTTGCCGCCTTTTCCCGTCTGGACTTGTGAAAATCGCAGATTGCCACGATATCACAGTTTAACAGCATAAAATTTTTGGCAATAGCAAGACCTCTGCCTACGCCGAAAATACCAATTTTCATCCTACTCATTTTTATTCCTCCTTATGGATTCTTCCCTTTCAGTATAGCACGTTCTGCATCGGATTCAATAGAATTTTTCCATATTTTCATTAAAAATAGTTTGAAATGCTTGTTTTTAAGCAGAAATTACGTTATACTGAAAACAGAGGTGATTGTATGAAAGACAGAAACATCTGCAAATTTATTCCTGCCACCGCCGCGGAACAACTGAAAACCTTTTGCTATGTATTGGAATCGAACCCCAAAACCATGCAAACAGCTTTTTCCCTCGCAAATCATCGGGCGGTACTGATGAAACAAGGCAACGGCGTATTTCACATCGACGATAAAACCGCAGAGGTTTCGGGTGGCAGTCTTTTGTTTTTGTTCCGGGACGAAACCGTTTTCGCAAAGCTTTCGGATGGAGCAGAATATCTCTATATTGATTTTGCCGGCAATCGGGCGGAGGCGCTGTTTCAGCGGTTTGGCATTCACAAAAGTTGCCGACTCTTTCCTGGCTTTGACGGACTTTTGCCCTTGTGGCAGGACAGCCTTGCCCGTGCCACCGAGCTTAGCATAGACCTTGCCTCCGAAAGCATTCTTTTATACACCTTTTCGCGGCTGAATAGCATGCAAGCAGAAGAAAACAAACTCTTAAAGCAAATTGTGGAGCTGACCGAGACGCAATTTACCGATCCCGCGCTTTCCATTACTTCTGTGGCAAATGTGCTTTCCTACAATCCCAAGTACCTTTCCCACTTTTTCAAGGCAAGATTTAACATCTCTTACTCGGAATATCTTCGCAATATGCGTATTAAATACGCCATCACCTTATTTGATCACGGCATTGATTCGGTGAAAAATGTGGCATATCTATCAGGGTTTTCCGATCCCCTCTATTTTTCATCGGTCTTTAAAAGAGTGGTAGGCATGTCTCCAAAGATGTATAAACAAACCAAATAAAAAAGGATGTAAAAAATTTACATCCTTTTTTCTATATGTGTACGTTTCGAATTACCCGGAATACCTGACAAGCTGTGTCGGCAAGATTTTGCTTTGCATTTTCTTTGTCCATTGCCGCCTCCAAGCTGCAAGGTGCTTTTAAAATGGGAAAAAACGCATCAATGCCATGCTCGTTGCAAAGGGGGGCATCCTCGGTTACACAGCCTGCAAACGCCAGCACCGGCTTTTGGTATTTTTTTGCCAGTTTTGCAATGCCCACCGGCACCTTTCCCATCACCGACTGTCCGTCCAGCCGTCCTTCACCGGTAATTACAAAATCTGCAGATTTGATTTTTTCTTCGATTCTGATTTGTTCGGTCACCACTTGGATGCCCGGCTGCATTTTGCCGTTTAAATATGCCGAAAGGGCAAAGCCCATACCGCCTGCCGCACCTGCGCCGGGCGCATTTTCATCTGCTTCGGGCAAAACCGTTTTGGTAAGAGACGCATAATTTTTCAGCCATCTATCCATTTTTTCAATCATTTCCGCCGTTGCACCCTTTTGCGGACCGTATACCGCACTGCAACCGCTTTTACCGCAAAGGGGATTGGTTACATCGCACGCCACCTGAAAGGTACATGTCTTTAAAATCTCCGGCACATGATTGGTTTCAATGCTTTGAAGGTTTTCTAACCCCTTTGCGCCATACTCTACAGACTTCCCCTCCGCGTTTAAAAACGAAAAGCCAAGTGCCTGCAGCATACCGACACCGCCATCATTGGTGGCACTGCCTCCGATTCCTAACACAAAATGTCTGCAACCGTGGTCTATTGCATCCAGAATCATTTCTCCCACCCCGAAGGTAGTGGTATGGAGCGGATTTTTGTCCTTGTCATCAATTAAAGTGATGCCTGCTGCTGACGCCATTTCGATCACCGCCGTTTTCGTTTGGGGAATGATGCCGTATTTGGCTTTGATTTTTTGCATCAACGGATTATGTACAGTTATTTCTGCAAAAGTACCGCCCACTGCTGAAACAATGGCATCTGTCGTGCCCTCGCCACCGTCTGCGACAGGAAATATCGCTGTTTCTGCCTCCGGAAACACGCGCTTTACACCATTTGCAACCGCATTACCTGCCTCAACGGTAGATAGACTTCCTTTAAAAGAATCAATTGCTATAACAACACGCATTTTACTTGTCCTTTCAAAAAGGGCACGTCTTTTAAGACTGCCCTTTTAATCTTATTCGTTATCCAGTTCCTTTAAGTAGTTAATACAACGTTCGACTTCCTGTAAGCCTGTGGGATTCAAGCCCTCGGATTCGATTACCATCAGTACATTGTTTTGGATTGCCCACTCGCGGATTGCTTTGATGGGCGCACGGCCTTCGCCAACCGAAAAGCCTTTTACACCGTTGTGTACATCGTCAAAATTCTTGTCTGCATCCACAGACGGAATGCCGTCCTTTAAGTGAATCACACGGATTCTTTCCTTATGCGCTTCTAAGTACGGAACCGGATCAATGCCTGCGTTAAACAGCCAGAAGGTATCAATTTCCAACTCCACATCGGTTTTTTCGATAATTTCGTCCTCTAAAACACAGCCAAAGCTGTTGGGGAAAAATTCTCTGGAATGGTTGTGATAGCCAAGGCGCATACCGTTTTCTTCAAGCTTCGCTTTTGCAAAGTTTAAGGTATCGATAACCAGTTCCTTTTTTTCGGGAGTAGACCAGTCACAGCCCGGAACAATAGGGTTTTCACAGCCTAAAATTTTGTGTGCACGAATGGTTTCGTCAATGTTTTCGGGCTTGATGGCATCTAAGCCGATGTGTGTACCCGAGCAAACCAGACCAAAGTTGTCCAGCCAGATTTTAATCTGCTCAGGGGTATAATCAAACCAACCTGCCATTTCCACATATTTGTAGCCCATGCCAGCTACTTCCTCCAATGCTTTGCGCATGGAATCTTTAGTGATGTCTCTTAACGAATACATCTGTAAGCCATATTCTGCTTTTGCCATAACCAACAACCTCTTTCCGTTATTTTTTTACATGATACCACAACCAAAATCTTATGTCAAGCCCTTTTTTCAGCCATGTAAAACACGATTTTTCCACCCTTTAACAAATCCTTTGTGGGAATAGAATAATCCTTGATTTCTTCACCGTTAAAGGTGATTTTTTCCACAAAATAGTGCGCGTCCGATAGGTTTAGTGCTTCAATTTCAAGGACTTTGCCGTTGGAAAGGGAAATTTTTGCGCCCTTCACCTGCGGTGCACCTAATAAAAACCGACCCTGACCACTCACCGGGAACAGACCTAAAGCCAGCCACATAAAGCAAGAGGACAGTCCGCCCGAATCGTTGTTACCGGGAAGTCCGTTTATGCCAAGCCCAAACGAATCCTTCACCGCTGCCCTTGCAATTTCACAGAGGCGGTCGTGTCTGCCTGCCGCAATGTACGCAAAAGGTGTTTCCATATCACACTCATTATTAAAGCCCTCAAAACGGTGATGCTGTGCCGCCTCTAACTTTTCGTAGGCGTCAAATTCCACAATCTGCTCTAAAGGCTGATTGCTGTCAAATCCAAAAAAGCTGTCTAACATTTTTAAGAAAGCTTCTTTTCCGCCTGCAAGTGCCATGCGCTCTTCCATATTGGTTTGCAAACGGAACGAATAGGTGTAGCGGTCGCCCTCATAGTAACGGGAATTCTTACTCATCAAACCGTCCGCATCATAGGCATTTTTCCAGTTTTCCGCTAAGGAAAGCAGTCTTTCCTTTAATTCCGCGTCCTCTGTGATACGTGCCACATCCAGACAGGCATCGGTGGTGTCAATGATATGGGTATACCGTTCAAAAATGCCCTTTTCCAGGAAAATTTTAAAATCCTCCCGTTCAAGCTCGCGCTTTATGCATTCTTCCACAAGACTTCTTTCAATCAGCCCGGCATCAAAAGCATCCAGAAGTACAAAAACGCCCAGCATCTTCGCCTGCTCCTCGCAGGGGAAAATGTCCGATATCCCTAAGCTGCAGGGAATTTTGCCTAAAGTACGGCTGATATTTACAATGCCGCTTGCAATTTTTCTGCCCATTTCGGGGTACAGAAGCATAATCAGCGGTGTTACTGTTTTGTACTGATCCCAAAGCGTTGCAAGCCCTGTCACCAACTCCCCTTTGATGCCAAGCACTTCTTCTCCGGTCATGTCCACCGGCTTTACAAGGGAATGGTAAAAATTCGAATAGAATTTTTCTCTCATTTCCGCATCCTCTGTCTCGATTTCGATGGCAGAAAGATGCGTTTCCCATATTTTTTCGGCATTTTGTGCCGTTTGGTCAAAGGACAGACCGGTATCAGAAAGGTTTTGTAATGCCTCTGCAAAGCCGAGGGTAGAATAGGAAACCAAAACCGTTGTCTCCTGCCCTATCCCCGAAAATACTGCCACCATATCCGCTTCATACAAAGAAGCCGTGGCGTTTGGCACCTGTACCGCAAAGTACAGCTTCACGCCCGAGAACAGTCCCGAAAAGAAAACGGTATCGCCATCTGCATAAAAGCTGTCCTTTTCTACTTTTCCGTAAAACCGCTCTCCAAACACCTTGGAAAGTCCGTCATTGGAAAAATCCACTGCAATTTTTCCGTCTGCTTCGGGAAAGCTGTAGCGGTGATATGCTGTGGTTTGGTTTACCGTAACGGCGCACGAAATGCCGTTAAAGGTCGCTCCATACAGCCCGGGCTTGCCCCACTCCTTTTCTAAAGGGTGATAGGTATAAATATTCTCTTTTTCCCCGTAAAAAGGGGTTACAATGGCATAGTTATAATAGTAGCGTATTGCGCCTGTACCCGACTGGTGCAGATGGGAAAAGCCACGCACCTTATGTACGTCGCTCAGTTTTTGAATTGCACCGCAGGAGTTGGGATAATGGGTGCCATACCCTGTGGGATAGCCGCCGCTGTAGGGCCCCACCGAAATCCTGCCAAAGGGCAAAACCGCATGAGGAATGGTGTTTCCGCAAAGCGCCTTGATGTAAAACCATTTGGACGCAACACCCGATTTTATGAATCGGTCGGTTTCGCCGTTTCCGTAAAACACATTTACACTTTTGCTGTTCATGTCATTTCTCCTTTTATGATTTGGTATGTACGTCAATTTTATGTCCGCCAAGCTTTGCGTACACAATTTTCTGTCCCGAATACAACCCGGAATAGCCCGAGAAAATATAGCTGACCGCGCAGGCAATGCCAAACAGCAAAAGCCCCTCTGCACCAAATAGCTCTACCGCTAAAACAAGAGAGGCAATGGGACAGTTTACCATTCCGCAAAACAGCGCAATCATACCGATTGCCGCCCCGAAGCCCGGGTCAAGTCCGAAAACCGGTGCCACAGCACACCCGAAGGTAGAGCCGATAAATAAAGTGGGAATAATTTCTCCGCCCTTAAAACCTGCACCGATGGTGATAGCAGTAAACAGAATTTTTAAGACAAAATCCTGCACGTCAGCCTTGCCGTTTACCGCAAGCGCAATGGTTTCCATGCCTGCACCGTTATATTTTTGACTACCCACCAAAACGGTAAGCAATACCACCAGTAAGCCGCCTGCAAAGGCACGCAGATAGCGGTTTGGAATGCCTTTTTTCAAGCCCTGATGGCTGTATTTAATCGCCAGACAGAACAAAACACTTAAAAATCCGCAACAAGCCGAAAGCCCGATTACCTTTAAAATTCCACCTGCCGATACCGCCTCTGTCACAATCTCAAAATGCAGGGGCGAAATGCCTGCCAAGATTGACAGCATATACCCCACCGCCGCGGAAAGCAGACAAGCAAAAATACCTACATAATTAAACATGCCTACACGGATAACCTCCAGCGCAAACACCGCCGCGGTGACAGGTGTACCGAAAAGCGCTGCAAACACACTGCTCATGCCTGCCATGGTCATAATCCGCATATCCCGCTCTTGCAAACGAAGCACCTTTGCCATGTTATAACCAATTCCGCCGCCAATCTGCAACGCCGCCCCCTCACGTCCTGCCGAGCCGCCAAACAGATGGGTAATCACGGTGCTGACAAAAATCAGAGGCACCATAACAAGTGGCACCTTTTTATGCTTACGCACACTCTCGATTACGCGGTTGGTGTCAATAGGTCCTTCTGCTTTAAACAGGCGATACATGCCTGCAATCAGCACACCGCCCAAGGGTAAAAGCAGAATTAAAAAGCCATGGTGCAACCGAAGCTCTGTCACATAGTCTACTGCAAAGTGGAACAAAACCCCGACACTGCCGCCCACAAGCCCCACGGCAAGCGCGACAGATAGCCATAACGCAAAGGTTTTTATGTATACAACTGCATTTTTGATAAACTTTTTCATTTCGTCACTCTTTTCCGACGGATTTCAGCTTATTTTACCATATTTTCGATAAAAAGAAAAGACCTTTTTATACAATCTTGCTGAACTTATATCCAAAAAAATTGAAAAAAATTAAAAATGCGAACGATTTGATACCAAATGCGGAAAATATGCTAAAGACAAATTGTAAATTTTGCGGTATACTAAAATAAAAAACGGAGGTATTTAAGTATGAGAGTTTTAGCCATTACCTGTCATCCCGATGACATGGAGCTGACCTGTTGCGGTACACTTTTAAAGTATAAAGCCCGCGGAGATGAGGTGTTTGTCTGCCACGTTGCCAACGGCAACATGGGACACATGGTGATTATGCCTGACGAATTGCGGGATATTCGCCGTAAAGAAGCGCAAAATGCCGCAGCCCTTGCAGGGTTTGAGATTGTGACCGCAGATATCGGTGACCTGACGGTAAACAGTGCCGATATGGAGCAGATTCGCAAAATCATCAAGGTGATTCGCGATGTAAAGCCGGACGTCATTTTAACCCATGCACCCGAGGATTACTGTTCTGACCACAGAGAGGTATCCAAAATTGTGTTCAAGGCATCCTTTGACGCGTCCTGTCCGCATTTTATGCCGGATCTGGGTGAAGCAACGGGTGTGCCTGCTGTTTTCTATTTCGACACAGCCGCAGGGGTAAATTTTGTCCCCACCGAATATGTGGATGTGACCGATTTTATGGATTTGAAAGTAAAAATGTTAGAATGCCACGAAAGCCAGCTGGTATGGCTCAAAGACCACGACGGCATTGATGTGGTACAGAATCAGAAAATTTATGCCCTCTACCGCGGTTTGCAATGCGGTGTGAAGTATGCGGAAGGCTTTAAACCTCTCCTTGCAGACCAAAGACTTCGCACCTATCGCTTACTGCCTTAAATAAAAAGCAACAACGCTTTTGCGTTGTTGCTTTTTTTATTTAGATTTGTTTGCCGTTGAGCATAACCGCTTCGCTGTTTTTAACAATTAAATCCTGCTCGGTGCAGGTAATCTGCACATTTTGCATTTCCACATTCTTTACATTTTCCAGGAAGATGCCATCTCCGTGGCAGAAGGGCCGTCCGGGCGACATGACCACTTCAACCCCCTCTTCAGAGCCGGTTACATCAAGGCGTACATTGCTGATGCTGACATTGGAAACCGGAAGCTCGGGCAAGCCGTAAAGATAAATCCCTGCGCCCGATATATTTCTGCCCAAAATTCCCGAAATGCTGATGTCGGTCAGCTTCGGGGTTTTGACGGTTACGGGCTTTGCGGACCGGTCAAACAGCTCGTCCCATTGGTCTTTGCCGGCACCGCAGGGATAAAAGCAGTTCATGGTGATGCAGGCATACACATTTTCCATGGTGATGTTGCTAAACGTCAGCCCCTGCACACAGCCGCCGCGCTGTCTTCTGGTTTTTAGACGGATGCCTCTGTCGGTGTTCTGAAACACGCAGTTGCTGACCGTTACATTTTTAACACCGCCCGACATTTCGCTGCCGATAACCACGCCCCCATGACCGTGTGCCATGGTACAGTTGGTTACAATGATATTTTCGCAAGCCTGCTGATTCTGATAATAATCGGTTTCGGTCCCCGATTTAATGGTTACGCAATCGTCGCCCACGTCAATATGGCAATCCGAAATGCGTACATTTTTACAGCTTTCGGGGTTGATGCCGTCGGTGTTGGGCGATTTATAAGGGTTGTAAATCCGCACGCCCCGCACACTTACATTTTCACAGCACATGGGATGGACGGTCCAGCAGGGGGAATTGCGGATGGTAACATCCTCAATTGCCACATCCTTACAGCCCATAAAGCTGATGGTACGCGGACGCACTAAATCGCTTTTCCCTTTGTGCCACCAGTTTTCGCCTCTGCCGTTGATGGTGCCTCTGCCCTTTACGGTTATGTTCTGACAATTCAGGGCAGAAATCAGCCCCCAGTGTCCGTTACGGGTATACCCCTCAACCTCGGTTATCATGGGAAAATCTTCATAATCCGCACTGCCTAAAAGGGTTGCGCCTGCATCCAGCTCCAAGCACATATTGCTGTAAAGGAAGATGGTGCCTGTTACATATTCACCTGCAGGAAAGTAGATGGTTCCGCCCCCTGCGTCGCGGATTTTTTTAGTTAAAAGATTAAGGCTTGCGGTATTATTGGTTACACCGTCGCCTGTAATCTGAAAGTCCGTTACATTGTATTGCATAGCTTTTGCCCCCTTTTCGTCTATTTTATCACAAAAACAGCTTCTTTTCCTTTGAAAATTTGATTTTCTTTTCAAAAATCATGAATTTTTTGATTCAAAAAGCAATTTTACGCCGATTTCACCCACCAAATCCGGGTCATGAAACAGCACGGGGATATAAGACGGCTTTCGGTATTCTGTAAGAAATGCACGGCTTTTTTCCAAATCCACACTGCTTCCCGTAACCAGATTCAGGGTAAGATTCTCCTTAGAATAACACTCGTCACCGCAAAGCACAATTTGTTTTTCGCCAAAAGAAATCAGCACCACCGACGAACCCTTACCGTGTCCGCCAATGTGGCGCACCAAAACGCCCTTTGCGATTTCCTTTTCACCGGCAAAAAGCTCTGTGCGGTTATCTTTAAGATAGCTTTCTCCCTGTTCAAATGCCTCTTTTTGAATGTGCACCGTGGCATTTTTGTAATAGTGCACCGCATCAATATGGTCGTGGTGGCTGTGGGTCAGAATAATTTCGTCAATTTCGTTCCGGGGGACGCCAAACGCTTCCAGCACCTCCACAGGCTTTTGAAATGCAAACAGCGGAAACCCGGGCATGGTATCACAGCCCACATCGATCAGAATTTTTTTGTTTTCGGTTTCCAGCAGGAAAAAAAGCAGGCTGATGGGCTGTTTCTTTTCCTTTGCACCGCCTTCAAAAATCATGGATTCTGCAAGCTCGGTTTTGCCGTATTGCAGGGCATATAATTTCATAAGTGCACCTCATTGAAAGCATCTACATTTTCCTTAAGGAAGGTAAGAAGCTTATCTGCAATGGCTTCATAGCCCTCGCTGTTAAAGTGTACGCCGTCGGTTTGCTTTTCGGGCATTTTTTCGGTAACCGCGTATACGTCAATCACCTTTAAATGATACTTTTCCGCAAGAGAAATAACCGCTTCGTTTCGCGCAAGCACACGGGCGTTGCGCTCGGGGTCTGCAAGATAAGACGACAGCACCAAAAAAACAGGCGTGTCGGGGAAAAAACTGATTAAGAACTGCACCATTTTTTCATAATATGCCTTGTATTCGGTAGAATCCTCCAAATGCCAGCCGTGCAGACCGTTGTTAAACAGCACCGCGTCCCGACGGGCTTCCTGCTTTGCAAAAAGTGCTATCGCATCGCAAAAAAACGGATTATCAAGCCCCTTTGAGGTGCCGAACCCGTCAAATAAAATCTGCTCCTCCGAACGCAGGGTTGCCACACGTCTTGTGCCGCAGGAAATGGAGTCGCCGATATACAAAACCCGGTTGCGCTCTAAGTTTTTCGCCCGGTCAATCCACACATTGTCCCATTCATAGCCCTCGTATTTTTCTGTTCCGTTTTCTCGTTCGTAAGTAAATTCCATTTTTAATCACCTTTCTTTATTTTGATAATCGCGCTTTCCGATACCCGGTGGGGGAAAGGGAAAAACGCTCTTTAAAATGCCTTTCAAAATTTGCATAATCATAAAAGCCCGACTCAAAGCAGATGTCCGTAACCGTCATATCGGAATACTCCAGCAGTTTTCTGGCATAATCATAACGGACGGTACTTAAATATTCCTTAAAATTCACACCGCATTCCTTTAAAAAAAGACTGCTCATGTAAGAGGGCGTGACCGATGCGGCAGAAGCGATATCCGAAAGCCCGATATCCTCCCGGAAATGGTTTTGGATATACAGCATAGCCTTTTGCGTTCTTGTCATATAGCCGTGCTTGTGGGTGTTGTTTATCCGGCATATCTTCCCTAAAATGCTGTTTAACAAATAAAAACTGTATGTATCATCATTTTCAGCCGAGGCAAGGTTTAACTCATGCATCACGCCTGCAAGATAATCTGCATCTTCATCCGAAAGGTGGACGCTGTCCGAATCAAACACGGTTGAAAGCTTAAACAGCATATCGTTGTCGCAGACCTCGCCCATAAACATTAAGGTGATGACCTGCGCGCCCTCGGTGACAACCTTGTGAAAGTTCACAGGCGTCATAAAAAACAACATGTTTTTCTCGATGTTCCGCTCCACCCCGTCTATGATATAACTTCCGCTTCCGGACAGAATCAGTTCCATCTCATAAAACTCATGCCAATGGGTGGGATAACTGCTGATAAACTTTTCCTTGACCATGATTTTTTCGTTTTTGATTTTCTGCAGCTTGGTATATCTGTCTATCATATCTTCACCCCCCTTGTTCAATTTTACAGCATAATCGTAAAAAAAGCAATACTTTTCCATAAATTTGCAATGCAAGGTCAAAAAAAAGATGGTATAGTATAGCCGTACAGAAAAAAGGAGGCATCTTACAATGAAACTTTTTATTGACACAGCAAACATTGAAGAAATTAAAGAAGCAAACGAGCTTGGTGTAATCTGCGGTGTAACCACCAACCCGTCCTTAATTGCAAAAGAAGGCAGAGATTTTAAAACGGTCATTGACGAAATCACATCTATTGTAGACGGCCCGATATCTGCTGAGGTTATCAGCACAAAGGCAGAGGGCATGGTGGAAGAAGCCGTTCCGCTGGCAAACATGCATAAAAATATTGTAATCAAAATTCCCATGACTGCAGAAGGGTTAAAAGCGGTCAAAAAGCTTAGTGCTATGGGCATTCATACAAATGTAACTTTGATTTTCTCGGCGGCACAGGCATTGCTTGCCGCCCGGGCAGGCGCAACCTATGTCAGTCCGTTTTTAGGCAGACTGGACGACATCAACGCAGACGGTCTTGGCTTGATTTCGGACATTGTGCAGATTTTTGAGGCACATGCCATTTCCACCGAAATTATTTGTGCCAGCATCCGCAGTGCAGGACATGTAACCGAAGCGGCAAAGCTTGGTGCGGACATCGCAACCGTGCCGTATAAGGTGATTTTGCAGATGCTTCAACATCCGCTTACCGATGCAGGCATCGAAAAATTCTTAAAGGATTGGGAAGGGCATTTAAATCGATAACAATAGCCTTGACGGCAACACGCTTTTGTGATACAATCAAGCAGGCGAAAAAATTTAAATGAGGTGGATGTATGACGTCAATTGAAATTTTTGGGCATGCTTTGGGCATATTTGCCATGGCGTGGGGCTTTTGTACCCTACAGATTAAAGATGCAAAACGCATGATGCTGTTTTATGTGTTCCTGTGTCTGTTTTTCGGGATTCATTATTTGTGTCTGGGGGCGTTTGTGGGCTTTTGCATGAACATGGTTGGTGTTTTGCGGAATGCAGTATACTATTTCGGCTATAATGTAAAATGGTTACAGCATCGTGCGGTACCGATTGTGTTTACGGTCATCTGTGGTGTTTTAGGCTTTATTTTCCGGGAAAACAATACATATGCTTTTCTGATGATTGCAGGGCTCACCATCAACAGCTTCTGCTTATCCTTTAAAAACACCCAGAATATCCGAAAAAGCATCCTGGTTACCTCGCCCATGGTTTTGATTTATAACCTTTTAGTCCCCTCCTGGGGCGGTGCGATTTATGAATCCTTTGCCATACTGTCCGCTCTTATCGGCATTTTCAAAAATAAAGAGTAAACATCTCCCTCTGATGAGGGAGATGTTTTTATATCTACAAAAAAAGACGGA
The DNA here is from genome assembly GCA_017410375.1 of Clostridia bacterium. Classification (NCBI taxonomy): domain Bacteria; kingdom Bacillati; phylum Bacillota; class Clostridia; species Clostridia bacterium. The sequence continues at coordinate 55,569 of JAFQQW010000066.1, forward strand.
ATTCTTTTTAAAAGAATTCCGTCTTTTTCAGATTACTCTCCGGTTGTAAATACAAATGTTTCTTCTACAAATTTAGGACTCATCCAATCATCTTCATCATATACCGAAAGGGTGAATTCTATTTCCTCAACCTTTTCAATACCTAGCTCTTCAAACTCGGTATCAAAGAAAGAAATATCGCTCTTTGCTTTTTTTCCGCTTTGCACAGTTTCCGCCCAAAACGGATCACACATGTACCCGTTTACAGAAACATTTTTCATGGTAAACATCAGATTTTTATCTGTCTTGTTTTCAAGCTCTGCTTTTAAAGTATAACCCCACAAATTGTCCTCTTCAATATCTGTGATTTTGAAAATACAATTTTCATCATCAACAAATATTTTTTCAACCATCCCTTTACTGTCCTGCGCAGGTGCTTCTTTCGGTGCAACTTTTTCTGCGCCCGTTGTACTCGAATCGACTCCGCATCCAACCAGTACAACAACCAGCATGCATGACAGAACCACTAACAACATTTTTTTGAAATTCATAAAGATTCCTCCTATTTTTGACATTTAGTGAATGTCATATTTTACATCATTATATCATATAATTTACTTGTTGACAAGTACTAAATGTCAAAAAGGGGATTTTTTTATGTTTATAAATAAAAATGTTGACGGTTCAAATAATATATGTGGGAAAAAAATCTCCGAATTACGGAAAAGTATGCATGTATCACAAAGAATTCTGGCAGACAAATTGCAATTATCCGGTCTGGATGTGGACAAAAACGCAATTCAAAGAATCGAGTGCGGAAAAAGATTTGTAACGGATATTGAATTGTTGGCATTCTCTAAAATATTTAATGTAAGTGTTGATGATTTATTAAAATAAAAACTGCATAATACAAAAAAAGCTCCCGTTCGGGAGCTTTTTTTATCTTTCAATTATGTAGGCAAAGCTGTTGGAAGCAAGCACATTTTCTTCAACGGTATCAAAATACACCTGATGTCCTTCATAGGTTATGGAGTACACATACAAATCATCCATACCTATGCCGTGCGATTCAACCGCAAGCCCTGCAAGATCCGAAATCTCATCGGGCGTATATTCCTTGTCCTTTTCCATTCCGAACACGAAATCCGAAAGGGTTGCATTTACCGCATGGCAGATTGAATCCTCGGCAGGCTCCTGCAGGCTTAAATCATCCTGATTTACAAAGCAGAAATAGTTACCCGTTTTGGGAAAATGAAATGCAGTCCCCAAAATCCAGGTCGCACCGTCTGACGGTCCGTACTCTTCTTTGATTTCGCTGTAGGTCTTGCCCAGAACCTCTAAAAGCTTGGGATTAAATCCGCTCTGCACTTTCGGTTCTGCTTGCTTTTCAGGCTCTTTTCCGCCACAGCCCGCAAGCAAGCATGACAGAAGCATCACCGCAACCAATAATGAAATGATTTTTTTCATATGTACCCACTCCTTTGCTTTTATTATATACCGCTTCGCAACAAAAAGCAAGAGTTTGTTATTCTGTCAGGTTAAACGCGTGATTTAACGGTCCCGCGCCTTGTCCTAAATCCAACATGGCAGAGAGTGCGCCCGAAACATAATCTTTGGCGCTTTGTACGGCTTCCTCCAATGAAAGTCCTTTGGCAAGACCACAGGCGATGGCACTTGATACTGTACAGCCCGTACCATGGGTGTTGGGATTGTCTATCCTTTTCCCGTAAAACCACTTAAAAATGCCGTTTGCATACAGCAAATCATTGGCATCACAAACAAGGTGACCGCCCTTTAATAACACCGCACAGCCAAAAGCATCCCCTATACTTTTGGCTACTGTTTCCATATCGTCGGCATTTTGAATGGTAAGCCCCGACAACGCTTCCGCCTCGGGGATGTTGGGGGTTACGAGGGTTGCAAGGGGAAAAAGCATTTTTGTAAGTGCTTCCACCGCTTCGTTTTTTATCAGAGGATTTCCGCTGGTTGCCACCATAACCGGATCGACCACAATATTTTTGGCTTTGTAGAATCGAAGCCTTTCTGCAATCACCGCAATCAGTTCTTTGGAAGAAACCATGCCGATTTTTACCGCATCGGGGAAAATATCGGTAAACACCGCGTCCAGCTGTTGTTTTAAAAAGGCAGGAGAAGCTTCTTCAATGGCGCGCACGCCCATGGTATTTTGTGCTGTCATGGCGGTGATGGCACTCATGCCATACACACCGTTTGCAGTCATGGTTTTAAGGTCTGCCTGAATGCCTGCGCCGCCGCTTGAATCACTCCCTGCAATGGTGAGTGCCGTCCTCATTTTTCTTTTTCCAAACAGTACTTCTTCTGCTTTTTCAAAATCAGCAATATAAAAATCTGCAGTTTTTTGGAGTTGTTCCTGCTCTTGTTCATGGGAATCCAACACACCGACCGTAATAAAGCCGTCTCGCTTTGCGGTTTGCAGAGCATGCAGAGCATCCTCAACCACCGCCGTTTCCTCTTTTTCGGTTTCAAGATGCGCTTGTGCCTCACGGTAAATGTGCGGTTTTTCTTTTCCGTGCCCCACTTCGGCACAGGTGAAAATCTCTGAAAAACAGGAACGCACACCAAGCCTTTGAAGGGCAGTTTCCGCTAAAGCTTTGTCCGTGACGGTGGCAACGCACATTTTTATGCCCCGTTTTTGCAGACACGCCAAAAAGGCTTTCACGCCTTTCTTTAACAAAACCTGTTCCTTATAAAAATCTTCAATCATTCGGGTGATGCCTGCTACAATTTCCTCTACCGAAAGAGAAACCCCGTAATTTTGCCGATAATACATGGCAGATTGCTCTAAGGTAAAGGTTTTAAAGGTTTCTTTTAAGTTTTCTTTGGGTTCTTTGCCCAAAGTACGGAGATAGTCCTCGGCAACGGTATCCCAGATACCCATGGAATCTAAAATTGTACCGTCCAGGTCGAATATTGCACCTTTAATCATCCTTTACCACCTGCTTTGTTAAATTCTTTAGCTCGCGGGTGGCATTTTCAATGTCGGCTGCTCCAAAAATCGCGCTGATGACCGCCACACCGCATATTCCGCTTCCCGAAAGCTTTAAAACATTTTGTTTGCCAATACCACCAATGGCGATGACGGGAATCCTGACCGCCGCACAGATTTCTTTTAGGGTTTCAAGGCTCACGTCCTCCGCATCGGCTTTAGAGCCTGTTTGAAACACCGCGCCGACCCCTAAATAATCCGCACCTGCTTTTTCTGCCAAAATGGCCTGCTCCACTGTTTGTGCCGACACGCCCAAAATTTTGTCCTCGCCAATCAAAGCACGCACCGCCGTTGCTTCCATATCTTTTTGTCCCACATGAATGCCGTCAGCGTTTGCCTTTCGCGCAATATCAATATTGTCGTTTACCACAAAGGGAACGCCATATTTTGCACAAAGGGCTTTGATTTCCAGGGCTTCCTGCAAAAAAGTGTCCTCGTCTAATTCTTTTTCCCGAAGCTGAACAAAAGTCGCACCGCCCTTTAAGGCCTGCTCCACCTGCTCTGAAAGCGTGCTGTTTCCAAGCCATGTCCTGTCGGTCACCGCATAGAGCAGTAAATCTTTTTTATCGCACTTCATAGCTTGCTCCTTTGTTCAATGTTTGCGCATCCATATTATAAATGGCATCAATAATACGGTTTCGTAACGTAGAATTCCCCTCGCCCGGCAAAAGATGCGCACAGCCGATTTCGCCCGCAAGACCCATCATGCAAACCGCCGCCGCTATGGCTTTTGTTTTGTCTTGCGGATTGGCAACGGCAAACGCGGTGGCAAGTCCCGAAAGCTGACAGCCCGTGCCGGTAATGCCGCTCATTTCAGGTCTGCCGTTGCGGATAACATAACAATTTTGCGTGTCCGCAACCAAATCTATCGCGCCCGTAACCGCAATGACTGCGCCTGTTTTTTGGGAAAAATCCTTTACAAAGCGCACCATTTCGTCTAAATTCTCCTCTGTCACCGTGTCCGCAGAATCGGCATCCACCCCTTTGGTGGTACCAAATCCTAAGGCTAAGGTTTTAATTTCCGAGATGTTTCCGCGAATGATATCGGGGCGAATTTTTTGCATCAGCGCCAAGGCTGTTTCGGTGCGGAGCTTGCTTGCACCTGCCCCGACCGGGTCAAGCAGTACCGCATGCCCCTCTTCCTTTGCTTTTGTGCCTGCCACAAACATTCCCTCAATACTTCTTTCGTTTAAAGTTCCGATGTTGATGCAAAGACCACCGCAGATGGATGTGATATCTTCCACATCTTTAGGCTCGTCAGACATAATCGGACTTGCACCGCACGCCAAAATCGCGTTTGCCACATCGTTTACCGTCACATAGTTTGTGATGCAATGCACAAGCGGTTTGCTCTCTCTTACTTTTTCAAGCTGGTTTCCTAACATTTTTTGCCTCTTTCTCCGAATTTTTCGGGTTGTATTCAATTATCCAGCGGAAACCTTCCTTTTAAAAAACAAAAAGCGGAAATTATCGATTTGATAACTTCCGCAAATATGCTTATTTTCAGGCATCCCTACGTTGGCATTATCCAAATCAGGTTATCGGTCGAAGGTCGCACCTTCCTCTCAGCCTGTATTACAAGCTCCCGTCTGTTTAATTGTAAGTCTATTATACTCCTTTTTTCTTAAAAATGCAAGCCTTTTTCTGCATTTTATTTATGCATATCCCTTTGGGATGGGTTAAAGCTTACCTTTTCAACATTTTCGTTCCATACCTTTTGCTATACTCACCTCTTATTCAGTATCCCGAATTCAGATGTAACTATGCAAAAAAGGCTGTAAATTTAATACAGCCTCTTTTTTAGGATTTTGATACCTGCTCCGCTGACTCTTCTAACATTTTTATAAAACACTCTGTAAGGTCTGAGCGTGTTCTGTCCGTGTGCAGGATGTAACCTATGTTATAGTACGAATCGCTTTCGAGCGGTATGCTGATAATTTTTCCTTCGTTTAAGGTGGACGGCATAATCCCCGTGCCTACCGTATAGCTGTCGGTGGTCAGCAACACGTTCATCAGACTCGCTCTGTCGCTGATTTCTATGTGCTTCTTCACATCCGAAATTTCCATAATTTCTTCAGTAAAAAAGGAAACATTATGGTTTCCCTGTTCGTATGAAACAAACGGATATTTAGCCAGCTCGCCATAAGTTAAAATGCTGTTGTTGCAAACCGGATGCTCTTTTCTGACAAATACATGCGGTAATGTCTTCAGTACGGAGGTAAAGTTTAATTTTTTATTAGTCAGAATTCGTTTCATGATATCAAAATCCGTGTTTTTAATCGCAATAATTCCAATATCGCAATACCCGCTTTCCACATCATGGATGACGTTATATGTCTTTGTTTCAATCAAAGATATTTTATAGGTATCCTCTGCAACCAAATTTAACATTTTCCCGAATATATCAGCCACAAAATCATAATGCTGTGTTGCGATATACAGCTTTTTGCATCTTTGATCTGAGTTATATTTGGCAAGTATCAAATTGTTCTGTTCAATAATCTGGGAAGCATACCTGACAAACTCCGCACCGTCACTTGTAAGGCAAACACCGTTGTTGGAGCGCTCGAAAATTTTTATGTTCAGCTCCGATTCAAGCGCTTTGACAGCGGCAGATAAGCTTGACTGTGCGATATAAAGGGTTTTGGACGCCTCGTTAAAGGACCCCATTTTTAATATTTCCAGAACATATTTGCATTGTTGTATTGTCATCTACATCTACCTCCATAATCTGAGTATTACATTATAAAGCAATATGATAAAAATTCCGATAAGCATATTTATATTGTTTATCTTATATTTGCTTGCGCAAATGAGATTGAAGCCGGAAAAAAACAAAATAATGTACCCCATTGCGCACAATTGTTTGATAACCATTGTATCAAAAAATGTTTTGGACAGCATTGTCAGCAAAACAATAATACCCTGCCCCAATGCCACAGGCACGGATGAAAATAAAACCTTTTTGCCGTAGCTGACACCAAACATCAAAGCAAACGGGAAATCTATAATGCTTTTTAAAATCAGCTGGCTGTTGTCGCCAACCGTTGCCAGCAGAATCGGTCCGCATATTTGCATGCCGCCAACGCCAAAAAATATTGTCGCATCCATAAAACCGGTAAAGCTGCCATTTGCAAAGCTTGACAGATTTGAAATTTTTGATTCCAACTGAATGGAATCCCCTGCTATTGTTCCGACAATCAGCGCAAAAACAATTACAAGTAAATCGTTGCTTTTTAACACCATTCCGTTCACATCAAATATGTTTTCAAAAAATCCCACCATGCTGATAATCATGATTGCAATACCAAACACCGTGAAATTTTTAAATTTTATATGTTTTCTGAAGATACCTCCAAAAAGAGAACCTGTTATGATTGTTAATGCATTTATCGCAATTCCCACATCATCACCTCAATGGTATTATAACACATCAGACAGCAAAAGTGGTAATACTAAAATTCTATCACAAAAGAACAATAAAAGCGATACCCGATAACTTCAACTGCACTATAAAAAGACAGCCCGCAATGCGAGCTGTCCTTTTTGTATGCACCTCATGGATTATGCATACATTGTACCGTCAAAACAAGAAAATCCGGTGCAAGGTGACGGGCCTTGCGACATTTCTTTGTCGCTGTCTTTTGGTTAGGAAGACCGAAAAGTTGGTTAGATTTTTCGGTCAAAGAATGCCGAATTTTCATATATTTAGCACAGATAAGAAAGGTCGAGTATATTTTACAACAAAGGCTAGCAACCTCTTTGTCGCCCCTTTAGGCAAGGGGAATTTCATTACCTGAGCTATGCAAACAAGGTTTTAACCCTGGTGCAAACAAGTCTATGGCTGAACAATTACATTTTCAGCCTTTACGTCAGAACCATCGCTATCTAGCCAATGGGGTCTGTTTTGTCTTGTATCGGTTATTGTTAATCTTCCCAGATCAACATCGGCAGAATTTTCAATCTGAACCGCAGGCATTCCGTTCTGCACCGCATTCATGGTTATGAAATTGTTATCCATTATAATTTTGTGTGCGAACTCCAGTCGGATGCCTTTTCCGGCTGACGGTTTTATTTTGTTGTTTTCAAGTTGGATGTTCTGCTCTGCATCTCCCATTGTTTTTCCGACCGTTATCCCGCTCAAGTAAGTACCGTTTACTTCATTACCGGAAAGTATTACATTTTCGGAAAAAGGCCCTACGCCTGCTTCGTCCTGCACTCTGATGCCTATGGTACTGCCCTTAGACAAAACCTTGTTGTTTAAAATCCGTGCATCATTTAACCGAAGAAGCATTGCGTGTCTGAAAACGGGAATCAATGTGTTGCCTGTAATTTCTGTACCCCTCGAGGTTGCCGACTGATTAATGACTCTGATATTTTCAAGGTTGTCATAATCTGATAGACCCGGAATTTCAGCATCTAACACAACCTGATGCGTTCGCTTCGAAGCATCCGCCTCTGCCGAGATAACTTCTGCTGTCCCTAACACTTTACCGTTTTCTTTGTCCACAAACTGCAAAGTGTCCCCTTCTTGTATAGCGTAAAAATAATAAACAATTTCCGTAGATTGCAATACAAAGGTTTTGGTGTCGACCATTTCTTTAATCACCTCGTCCTTGGTGCTTACTGAAATCAAATCATCACCGCACGCCTCGATATAGGAATTTTGAATATTCACACTCCCTCGGTTGTTTTTCGCATGAATCCCGTCCGAACAGGTGGAAAGCATCCCGGTTGTGCCGGGCTTGGGCTCAATACGAACGCTGTCAAAGCAAATATCACCAACATTATCATACACTACATACCCCATGATAAGAGAGCGATAAAGGCTTACATTTTTAAAAGTAATGTCACTGCTTTTGGTAACAAGCACAGCGCCTGCCGCAAGCTTGCCCGAATCCCCTGCCGGAGAAGGAATATTTTTGCCCATTCCGTATGTTACAGTATCCCCGACAAAAATGCCTTCAAATTGATCCCGGTAGCTTTCGCTAAATGTAAAACGGAATGTATCAGCGTCAACTTCCTCTATCTCAGATGCTTTAAAATGATCTAAATGTCCTCCGGTGATTCTTCTCGCTTTCGTTTCGGTGTCAAAAATCATGCCGTGCAAACCGCCACCGCCCGAAACCTGCGTTCCTGTGCCAATCGGCGCAGCTAAATATCCATCCTCCAACAGCACATCAATACTATAGTTTTCACTATCTACTGCCAAAATCTGCCCCTGAAAATATGTTAGCTCATTATAATCAACTTTTAAGTTTTTTAATGTAACATTTTCACAATTCTGAAGCAAAAACGGTGTGTTGCCACGGGTAAAGGTCAGTGTTGCCCCTTGTCCGTCTATGGTTGCATTTTTATACCCATCCAACACAAAATAGCTCGGAATTCCATCTTTTGTTTCTACAAAATAGTTTTTACCGGGGTCCAGCTTTAAGACACCACCATTTTGTATGGAAGAAAAAGCCCGGGCTAAAGCCGGGCCATCATCTGTTACACCATCACCAAGCGCACCAAATTCGGAAGCCTTTGCAACAGGAGAAACAACGCCGTTTATAACCGTTAATTCATACTGCTGCAACATCGGAACCATGGTTGTCATAGATTCCCATACAAATATTTTGATTTGGTCAATATCCGTTTCTTCGCTTTCAAATGTATACACTTCCAAGCCGGTTTTCACTATTCTTTCCGACAGGTAATCCACATCAACCATTTCGTCGTCTTTATAAAAGCCTGCAACTACAATTCCTGATGCCTGTTTTTCGTTGTTCACGGAAGCCGAAACAGAAACTTTCCCATTTTCCACTTTTCCGCTTACCGTTTCAAATTGCAGCACACCCTCGGCTTCGACTTTTTTATACCGGATTGCGTCAACACGAAGGTTTGCACCACTTCCGGCTTCCGTCCGCTTTGCCACAACCGCTTCTGTTTCATTGCCGTTAAAATAGAAGGTGCCAAGTTCTAACCACACGGATTCAGAGCCGCCTTTGGCGATATCTATACTTTCCTCTTTGTTATTATGCTTTATCACAACCTCATGCGGAAGTGTCATTCTGACATTTACATATTCAACCTGATAAAAACCTGCTTCCGGTACACTTGTTTTCCACATTGCATATCCGGTATTTGCACCATTTAAGTTTCTGCCGTAGCTACCCTCTAAATAATAGCCTGCAGATGTAGTGCTTGCCCATGTAGCACCACTACCTGTTAAATGCTCTTCAAAATAACTGCCGTTGCCGGGAACGCCGTCTATAACATAATAGTCGATAGGCGTAAGGCGCACAGCATCTACACGCAAATTCGCTCCGCTTCCCGCTGTTGTTCTCTGAGCAACTACAGCTTCTGTTTCATTTCCGTTAAAATAGAATGTGCCAAGTTCTAACCACTCAGATGTTGAGCCACCACTGGGGATGTTAACCGTTTCTTCTTTGTTGCTATGCTTTATCACAACCTCATGTGCAATTGTAAGTTTAACATGTACATATTCCACCTTGTAAAACCCTGCTACCGGCACATTTGTTTTCCATGTTGCGGAACCGGTATTCGTACCGTTTAAATTTCTGCCATAGCTACCTTCAAGATAATAATCTGCATTGGTAGTACTTGCCCATGTAGAACCGCTTCCTGTCAAATGTTCTTCAAAATAACTGCCATTTCCGGGAACACCGTCTATAATATAGTCTATCGGTGTAAGACGAACAGCATCTACACGGAAGCGATAACTTGCATAGGAATCACCTTGCGAAACACATTCCGCTACAATTTTTTCGCTGCCGTTATCCTCAAAATAGTATGTACCTAAATCCATCCAAGCGGTTGATGAACCGCCGCCGGGGATAGAAACGGAAGCTTGTTTTTCTCCATGTGTAATTTTCAAATTATGTGCTAACGTTGCTTTCACATGTACATATTCAACTTTATAAAAGCCTGCAGAAGGAACATCAATATCAATTGTTGCTGTACCACTGTTATTACCTCCTAAGCTTCTGGAAGCATTACCTGCCAGATAATAATCGGCATTTGTTGTATTTGTCCACGCCGCTCCGCTTCCGGTATAACTTTCTGTGTAATAATCCGCCCCTGCAATCGCATCAATTACAATACTGCCTTCTGACGCGTTTGTTGTTTCTGCCTGCACAGATAACACGCATGACAAAACCAACATCAAACATAACAGGAATGAATTTGCTTTTTTCATAGATAACACCCTTTCTTTACTACTACCATTATACCAAATGCGCCGATGGTCAACAAGTAGTAAATGTTGTAAAAATATGGTTAAATGTTGACAAAATTCAATTTGTGTTTTATACTGATTTTAAAGGAGGGATATTATGATTTACAGCTACGGTTATAAAATCTTCAATCATCCGTCGGCAGATCTTAGCTTGTATGAGTGCGGATTTGAAGAGTGTATTCCTGAATACACCTACGGTCCCTGTGAACGTCAGCATTATGTTATGCATTACATTTTATCCGGCAAGGGGACCTTTTGTGCCGAGGGCAAAACCTATTCTCTTGGGCAGGGCGATCTATTTTTGATTGTTCCGGGACAAACAACCGTTTATTCTGCGGATAAACAGAATCCCTGGACCTATGTGTGGGTTGGATTTAACGGTTTAAAGGCTGAAAGCTATATGAATGCAATCGGACTTACAATACAGTCTCCCGTTATGCGCTACAGTCTGAAAAAAGAATTAAAACCGCTCTTTAGGGACATGATAAATGCACCTTCTGCCACACCCATGATACAGGAGACCGAACAGATTGCAAACTTTTACCATATTATGTCCCGGTTACTGGAAAATGCCAAAAATACCCCTAAGAAAAAAATCCCTTCCAATCAAAAAGAGATCTATTTAAGAAAAGCATTAAGTTACATAGATATTCACTATGCCGAAGATATTTCGGTCGCTGAAATATCTGATTTTGTCAATATTGACCGCACATATCTTTTCAACCTGTTCAAAAGTCTGCTGAACATGTCTCCACAGCAGTATCTATTAAATTACCGCATCAGCAAAGCCGCACTGATGTTAGAGCACTCCGATTTATCTGTTGCAGAAATTGCAAGCTATGTAGGCTACACAGACCCTCTTGCTTTTTCAAAAGCGTTTAAAAAATCCAAACAACTCTCTCCTTTGCAATACAGAAAGAAAAAAAGGGGATAACTCGACTTTTTCAGTGTTTGCACCCTTTTTCAGGGATTTTTCTATGAGTTCTATATGTACAAAAAGTCCGATTATTCACATTGTGTGAATAATCGGACTTTTTGTATTTATCAACATCATTTCTTAATTTAACGTATAACTAAATGCCGGTATCGGAATATCGAGTGAATTTCTAACATAATCCACTGGTATTTTCATATGCGCATATCTCACAAAAGCCGGATTGTCTATATTCGAATTGAAAAGACGCACGGTGTTATTTGATATTTCAATTGTTGCAGGATAGAACACTCCATCGCCACCTGCAATTTCAAATCCACCATTACCCACTATACTTAGTCCATCTCCGACATTATCAAATACCAAAGAAACCATTGAACCATTCAAGCTAACATTACTCAATCTCGGTATTGAAATGATTTCGTTTCCATAAATATTTTGCAGTAATGATAGACATATTCTATCTGCAAAAGCTTGTTTGTTTTTGGGATGAATATCGTAATCGTCACCTATATCCAACGTTGATACTATATACGAATAATTATCTGTACTGCATACATCATACTGGGCTTCTCTTGTATAACTATAGTCATACGTTTCTTTCTCATAGTTAGGAAGCTGAACTATAATAAATGGTAAACTTTGATCATTCCATTTATTTCTTATATCTTTAATCATAGATAAAAGTGCGTATTCATATAATTCTGCGGTTTCTTTTTGTTCCGATTCACTCGCCTTTGTTACAGAATTACTTTCACCTTGATACCACACAAAAGCTTTCGCCTGATATCCCAACATAGGATTTAACATAAGGTTAAAACATTCACCCGAGTTATAACGCGATACATCCTGTGCTGAACCTTTCATTTCGGCAGCCATCTTTTTTGCCTCTGCACTTGTCCAATAATCTATACTTGTTCCGCCTCGTGCTGCAAATAAAATCCCTACCGGTACTTCTTCCTCAAGTGCATCATACATTTTTTTACCTATTAGATATCCTAATCCGGAAAAATTTTCAGCAGACTCGGAATTACAAATCTCCCAACGCCCATTTTTCGCATTTATCTCCGGCAGACTGCTTCCTCCCGTATCCTGACAAAACAATCTGACATTTGGATAATTTTCCGCTTGTTTAATTTCATTTTCAGCGTCTGCAACAGTTGAAAGGGAATAAGCCATATTCGACTGTCCCGAACAAACAAATACATCTCCTATCAATACATTATTGAATGTTATTGTTTCTCCTGCCGCAGTTACAGAAAGGGTATATGGCCCGCCGGCTTGTTGAGGAGGCAAATCACAACTCCAATCACCCGAAGCATCTGACGTTGTTGTAGCTCTTACATCGTTTAAAGTCACTACCACTTCTTCGCTTGCTAAAGTTTCTCCCCATATTTTAATATTTTTATCTCTTTGCAACACCATGTTGTCGCCAAAGACTGTCGGTATTGTTAATACCTCTCCGTATAAAGCCTTTTTGACATCTATAAATTCGGTTAAATCTCTCAATGATAAAACCAAATAATCATTGTCTTTCAAATAATCCAATGTTTTGATAAAGGCTTCTTTATTGTGTTGATTAACATCGTGATACATAAGAACAGGTATTTCACCATTTTTTGCGTAACTAACTTTCGTAATAAACGCGTCATAGTTAAATAAATCTGTTCCGTTTGCAGCTTTAACCTCAAGCGGATCTTGAGTTAAAGGATTATAGGCATCGGCATGTGCTGTTCTTGCAAACACATACCCCTTCTGCTTCAGATAGTCTTTTCCTTCCTGCGTAACTTGCAACCCCGGATACGCAAATGTTGTAGGCAACGTAACCCCGTAAGTTTTGCAACGCTCTTCCAATCCCTCTATATCTTCTTTAATGACGTCAAAATTATTTGCTTCATTTATGAATCCTCTATGATGCAATCCATGATTTCCGATTTCAAAACCTCTGTCGTCTAAATCCGCGATTTCAGACCATGACATGTAAATACCTTTATTTACGCCATCTTCATAATTCGCCGCTCCATACTCTTCTCTGTCAAATTCTGTTATGTAAAATGTAGCATTAAATCCTCGTTTCTCTAATTCAGGCGCCACTATAGTATAATGGTTTTTCAATGTATCATCAAATGATAAAACTACAGTTTTGTCAGGAACAGGTTTTAATAACAACGAGTCAATAAGTGAATATTCGTACACCTGAGCTTCAGGTATGATATCTTTCGTTGCGTTCCATACAAAAAATTTTACGGTTTCATCTTGTTTCGGCACTATATCAAACTCATAAACATTTCTGTTGTTTATTTCTATATCTATGTTTTGCATTGATATATTCTTCAGCATTCTGTTCTCTGCATATAAGGCTGTAATCAATATGGCTTTTCTTTCTTCATCTGAGTTGTTTCTGACACAGACCTCTACTCCGCCTTTTTTCCATGCTGCTGAAAGAATAGAATATTTATCGCTGCTTCCCAGGCGTACATTAACTGATTCTGTAAACGATTTATTTCCGACAGCATCAAACGCCGCAATCTTTATATCATAATCAGTATTAAGCTCTAAACCTTCGAGTTTATATTCGTGCACACTTGCATCTACCGTATCTGCTAATTCGTTATTTTTGTATATTTGATAAAAACATACACCTTTATTATCTGTTGCTGATGTCCAGCTCACAACCGCACTGTCCGGCTGTATGCCGGTATAACTCAACGGATTTTCATTCCAAACAGGATTTACCAAATCTCTCATTCCTTGAAATTCCGTTGTGTTTGCTCCAGGAGGAGTGTATAAATTATCACTTGTTATTACTATAGAATCAAAACGCGCTTCCATGTTTGCTGTATAAAAACTTATTTTATGCCAGCCTTTTTTCAATTCTGTTTTTTGACTTTTTTCCCATACAAAATTATTGTTTTCAGATTTTACATCTCCAAAGTAATTATCAGCATTTTCACTATGCGTAACTATTTTATCGTCTACAAAAATCCGATAATATCTTGGACCTTTTGTTTCTCCGTAATCTCTTGAATGTGCCCAAATAATATATTCACCGTCTTTTTTCAGATATATATATTTTGTTGCCGCATTTTCTTTGTTTTTCGCTAAACCTTCCAGCATAGCACCATCCCATGCAGTACCGCTTAAAGCTATTCTCCAATCTCCTCTTTCATCTTCTTGAAAATTTCTTGCTTTGATAAGCAGTGTTTCTAGTTCTTGCGAAAACACAGTCGTTATACTTAACATCAATGCCAACATAGTCATTATTATCATTAAACATATCTTTCTCATAAGCACTCCCTCATAATTTCACAAATCACATATCCGGATATAAAACCTGATATTTAATACCCATATCACACATATCCTTTGTAATGCCGATGTCCATAAGAGGAACATTGTTTTCTCTGTCCTCTGCTAAGATTAAAACTCCTTTTCGCTTGGTAAATCCGGGATAACGAAGTGCCTTTTTCTTTCCCTCTGTCAATTCAAAATTATATTGAATTGTAATCTTCTCATTGGTTTGAACAGGAATACTCGCAAAGCCTTTTTCAATAGAAAAAGAAACAGTTTTTCCGTTTACGGAAACAGAAAATTTTGTTGCGCTTTCCGGAATATACAGACGCACTGTTCCGTCAAAGTGTTTTTTTGTTCGAATTATAATTTCGCCTTTTCCACGGTAAGGATAATCGGTTGCATGATTAATTCCAGTTACAGCATCGTGTTTCGGCTCTGTCGAAAAGGAATTGTATATGGGAAAAGTAATAGTATTTTCTTCAATCAAAACACTTTTTTCCAGATATCGAAGAAAACCCTCTGCTCCACGCATTGAGCAACACCAATACGCCTCATAGTACTTAGGTATAATATGCACGCTTTCCAAATCCGCTCCCGTGCATAATTCGCAGCCAAACCCACCATTATCTCTTTGGCTTGAAAGAAATCCATTATAAAAAATATTCTCTGCCAAATCAAGCCACTCGGCATCCTTTGTCATTTCCCACAATTCCAATGCTACAATAAACGAATCTGTAACCGCACACGGCTCTGTGGCTTTCGGCACACCGAACCAGTTGTAATTCTGATAGTTCTCTGTCATGGCATTTTCCACATACGCCTGCATTCTTTCCACAGTCTGTGTCAGATACCGTGTCGTGTTTTCGGTTTTCATAAACCGTAAAACGCCTCTTAATGCCGTTAAGGTCGCATGGGTCTGAAAGGACTCTTGCACTACATCCGTCTTAAAAAAGTGCGCAATCATCTCTTCAATCAGTTCCCGAAGTGTTGTACCGCCAAAGAAGTCGTATACATCTGTTACACCGTCCAGCAAAATAAACGCGCATCCCACATCGGTAGACAGCTTCCAGCCGTTTGCGATTTCATGTGTCGTTGTTCCCATCGCTTCTCCGAGCCTTGCTCTTTCGGTACTGCCTGCAGGATATTGCTTATAACACCCTTTTGTTTGCATAACTAAGTTTTCGATAATGGTTTGAATCTGTGCCTTGACTTTTTCGTCTCCGGTAAGCTTCACATAAGCCAAAAGTCCGCGCAACAGCCAGCTGTGTCCGGCAAGCTGTTGCTCATCCTTTACACCGTCTGTATAAACCGGTCCCATATATCCCTTTTCATTGAAATGCATCGGTAGCTTTCGTATAATCTCTTGCAGATTCGCCATACTTTCCCCGGTGGTCATGGTTGCATGGGAAAGGGCTAAAATAGCTCTGCCTTCCCAGTCTCCGTACCAGTTATAACTTGCTTTGCGAAACACATTTTCGGGTGTATAATGCTCTGTTTGCAAGCGCTGATAATTCAGCAAGCTCCGTTTCAGGATTAACCTCTTAGCTTTGAGTTCCTGTATTTTTTTGTTGTCGTTTATGCCTGTTGCTTTCATTGCTTTATTCCTCTTTTGTTAATCTTTATAAAGTATGGACTCCATATCCGCACGCAAATCAAATTGCGTGTTGGAAATTTTTATTCGGGACTCTGCCATCTTTTCTACAGAGATCGCACAGTCAACTGTATCTCTTTTATCCTGCAGTTTAAGTCCGTCAATCTCAATGTCCGTGCCGTTTACAATCTGTATCGCATTATAATCTTCCTGACCGGTTACATGCATAATAATGCTGTTATTTAAGAATTGTATGCCGTTGCCGTTTTCGGAAAGAAATGCGTTGCCACGGTTCATTTCAATGCTGTTGTTTTGCACCAGAATATTCTGCCGGTATCCGCCTTTTTTGTAAATATTAAAATGTGCAGACCCGACACGAATACCCCATAGATTGATATTTTTAAAGGTATTGTCCGAAATAATCAGATTGCTGTTTACAACACCTGTGTTACCTTCGCACATTGCAGCAACCCCGACCTTGCCGCCGCCTACACCGTCAACCAAATTATTTTTCACGGTGCCGTTTGCAATACGGAGCAGCATTGCGTGACGCA
Organism: Clostridia bacterium; assembly: GCA_017410375.1. Lineage (NCBI taxonomy): Bacteria > Bacillati > Bacillota > Clostridia > Clostridia bacterium. Next base: position 72,186 of record JAFQQW010000066.1, read on the forward strand.
TAACCGGTCTGAATACATTGCCTTCAATGATAGTGCCGGAAGAATTTGCCGTCTGGTTCATGACATAAATCTTGCTCATATTGGTCGCATCGCTTACGCCTGCAATTTCCCGGTCAATGGTGACGGTGTTGGAACGCTTGTCTTCGTTTCTTACCACATTAGCCACAACAGCTTCTCCGTAAATCTTGCCGGTGGTGCGGTTGATGAAAAGCAGTTCATCGCCCTCATAAATATGATAATTGTAATATGCATCATCTGTAGTCTGTAATTCAAATGTAGTTGAATCAATTTTGGTTTTGATTTTCTCATCCTTGGTGCTGATGCTCAGAATATCATCAGCACAAGCCTCTAATTCGCAATTTTTGAAAATCAATGCACCGCGGTTGTTTTTCGGATGAATGCCGTCCGAAGGTGTTGCCAGCATACGGGTCGTTCCGGGTTTTCTCTCAATCTTAACACCCAGGAACGCAATATCTCCAAGATTGTCAAACACTCTGAAGCCCATAGTAATCGCAGAATACAGCGTAACATTTTCGAGTCTTACATCCCTGCACCCGGTAATCACGATATTACCGGCAGGCATATATCCGCGTGCCATGATATTTTCCTGCGGATAATACTTTGTAGCGTTGCCATGCGTTATAATATGACCCGTTTTTATATACGGAAGCAAATTCTGATTTGCGGATGCAATATAAAATCTGTATACATCGTTAGACACTTCCTCAATAGATGCACATTTGAAATGGTCAGACATGTGTGTAAGCTCGCGATATCCGGTTTGCTTATCAAAAATCATGCCATGCAAGCCACCACCGCCGGCAATTTCGCTTCCCTCTCCCAAAGGCGGAGCAGGATATACACCCTCTTTTTGCACGTCGATGTAGCCTTTTTCGGTATTCACACCAACAACCTCACCCTGGAAGTAAGTCGGTGTCACATGGTCAATAAATAAATCTCTGACAATCAGATTAGAACAGCTATCCAAAGCAAGCGCCGTGTTGGTTCTTGACACTAAAATGGTTGCGTTATTTCCCTCCAAAACGACCTGCTTTGCATCTTTTACCACGAAATACGGCCATCTTTCATGCAACTCTCCCGTAAAATACGTTGCATTCGGTTCAAACACAACTTTCGCGTAGCCCTCTGCAACAGCCTTGTCAATCGCCTTTTGAATGGCAGGTCCGTCGTCTGTTTTGCCGTCTCCCACCGCACCGAAATCCTTTACATAAACCGCAGTAAAATCGGAGCCTATGTTTTCTTTTGTAATGATAACGGTTTGGGTTGTATCCTCCCAATCCACTTTTGCACCGACACTTTCCGCAATAAACCGGACAGGTACCATAGTTCTTCCGTTGTCCGAAAGCATTGCACCCTGATCAAGGGTAACCGTTTGACCGTTTACCGTTGCTTCTGTTTCACCTATAGTCAGCGAAAGCTTGGTCGAGGGCAGTTCTGCTGTTACGGTTTGTGTTGCGTCATTCCATTCAATTTTTGCACCAAGTGCTTCAAAAATTCCGCGTAACGGTACCAGAGTGCGGTTGTTCACAAGCATAGGCATCTGGTCGTATTTTTGCGGAACGCCGTTGATTTCTACTGATATTTCGGGTTTTTCCTTTTCTTTCGGTGTGAAAACATAATCAAACACACCCTTTGCCTCCGGCTCAACATCCGGTGCCGATGCAGGATCGATTTTCAGCTCAATCGCAGGTGCTGCAGGTTCATTTGTCGGTACAAATTTTACAGCACTGGCACGAATGGTCCCGTTCCCGGATTTGGAAACCGTAACCTCCGCAGTTTTTGACTTTTTAAAGCTGTACACACCTAAATCCAGAAACCCATCCACACCGGTGGTGTTGCTGAATGTGAACTCTGTTTTTCCCTCCGCGTGGGTAACCGTAAGCTTCGGTGATTTATGCCCTACACTATGTACAATATTCCAATAGTATACGCGATAATTCCCCGTAGGCAGTTTAGCCGAAAAGGTCGCATATTCATCTGTATCATCCTCCTGCACCGCATAACGGCTCTTCTGCCCGTCATACCCCGCAAGCCCGCTGTCTCTCCATTTCCCATCCGATTCGCTGTATCCACTGTCATTCACCGTCACAATAATCGCTTCATTTTCAGCAAATATAAGCGTGACATCTGTACACAACAAACATAAACATAACACCGTGCATATCCATTTTTTCAAAGTCAAGCGCCCCCTTTTTTCTTTATTATAGCAAATAAGTACTTATATAACAAGTGATAAATGTTGTAAAAACATGGTCAGATGTTGATTTTTGCGACATATAATTTGCCTTTTACGTCCTCTTTAGCAAAGAAAAAGCCCACTGTATAAAGACTTCAAGGATAATAAATAACGAACCGATAGTTGATACAAAATCAGCTATCGGTTCTTTTTTGGCAAATAACTTATTAAATAATGCAATGCACACCGAAGCAACGATGGGTGCAAAACAAAAAGACAGCCCGCAATGCGGGCTGTCCTTTTTGTTTAATAATTGATTTCAAGGGGGAGATATGCGTTGTTTGTCATATCCAATACAAAATACTTAACCTGCGTTTGTGCCGATGAAAGTTTCATCAACGGTTTAATTGCCTTTGCATGGTTTTCCAGATCAAATGTTGCGGTCTCGGCAAGAAGCAAGTCTACCGTTTTTACATGCTTCTCAATTGCACGGTTTCCTTTGTAAACAACCGCCATAATGGTAACTGTTTTTGCTGTACCCGTCGGATTGGTGGCTGTAATGGTAACAGAATCCACCAGGTCGGTATCCTGCTCATCCATAACCTCCGAAACCTGAATCTGAAGCAGGGTTTCAATTTCTATGGTCTTGGTAATCACCACTTCGTTTCCTGCTTCGTCGGTTGCCACAAATTCAAGTGTATTTGTACCTGTTTTCAATCCGTCTTCTGACGAGAAGATATATCTTCTTGCATTATTTCTCAAAACAACAGGTCTGCCGTTGTTTAAGGTAAGCTCATAGAGTACGGTCATATCTTTTGCCACGTCATTGGGAATCCAGTTTACCAGAATAGATTCGGTACCAAGCTGTGTCACTTTAACATTGGCTTCGGAAATGACGGCAGTTGGCTGACCGAATGACGATTCGAGCAAATCGACAGTATTTGCCGCAGTATATTTATTTAAAGCCTCCTGCTTGGACTCTGCAGGAATAAATACCATATGGTCAAAACGTACAATGGCGCCGCCACCTGTCAGGGTGACTTCATTTGCACCTTCATGCAAAGTAACGGGCACATCTGACACGAATCTTTCGTTCATGCTGGTGGCGCTGAGTCTTGCAACATTTGTACCGTTTACAGAAACGTCAACATAACGACCTGCCGCATAGCAATAAAGCTGCGCACCGAGATACAACTGAAGCTCCATAGGACTTTCAACCGTAAGTGTTACAGAGTTACCTGCATTGATATAGAGCATGGGCACACCTGCTGAGCCGAATATACCCTTATAAGAGTCAGCGGAATTATAATTCCACTTGCCGTTATTGGTCGGAGAGCTTGTATCATCCCCGAGCTTGCCCTGGGCTTTTGCCAGATTGCCGTTGATAATCGGCAGACCGCTTGTATAAGTCGCCTCGCCAACCGCTTCTCCGGCTGTGGTAAAGCTGAACTTATCATGCACATAGGTAACCGCTTCATCCGCATAAGGAGAGGAAATAGTGGATTTAACGGTTACCTCATACTTAGTACCCGGAAGTAATTTGTTCAGGGTGACCGTGCCATTGTCATTTAAGGTCCAGTCTGCCGCCGAGCTGTACAAAGCAATTTCATAGTCCTTGGCTTCAAACATATCGGTAATCTGCAAAACGGCTTGTGTCTCGTCTGCTTCGCTTGCCAGCGAAACTTTTGGAATGTTTGCAGTGGTAAAAACTCCGGTTAAAGCCGTAACGGAAGAATCCAGCACTTCGCCGTTTTCTACAATTGCGATCTTAATTGCATATTCTGTGCCGGGCGTTAACCCTGTAATTTCGTATTCAGATACGGTGGTGTTGGCAATCAGCTCGTCGTTTACATATACGTTATAAGAGCCGTTGAATGCACCGCTGTTTGAAACGGCATCTGTCCAGTCCAAAGCCAGAGCTTGCGCCATATCTTCGTAAGAAGTTGTTTTATTGTAAGGCGTTTCAAGCACAGCACCATTGAAATAAGCTGTGGTCATATCCTCTGCGGAGAACGTAAAGGTCTCCTCTGCTGTGCAGAGCACCTCGTCACCGTTTTTGGCAACCAGTTTCACCACATTGTCGCCAATGCCGATACCGCCGTTTTCCGGGTCTGTGGACATCGTATAAGTGTGTTTTCTGCCCTGATAATCATATGTCTTTGTCTTGCGTCCGTTGATATACAACTCAAAGGTAAGGTCCTTGTTGCCTTCTGCCGTTTCTTTCGGGCTCCAGGTTACTTCAATTTCGTTGGCATCGTTAAGCTCCATAGACACATTTTCTGCATCCATCATACCAAAGCCATAGAAATTCATAACCCCTGCCTTGGAATTTAAAACGTTTTCTAGCAACCAGGCAATATCTTCATTATTGGCTACGTTATCGTTGTTATAGTCCGCTTCTTTTACCAAACCCACATAATCTATACGAATCCAGCCGTTTTTGGTTTTTGCGGACAAGGTATGGGTGCCTGCGGTTAAAGTAACAGGTGTTTCTGCGTAATCATTAAACATGGTATAGTCGGAATAAACCGGCTCATTATTGCCGCCGCCCCAGCCACCAAATTTAATGCCTTCTACAGCATTTGCCTGTACTGCGGTGCCATCAATTTTAATCTCAACGTGTCTGTCGTTGCCGTCCTTCCAGACCGCTGTACGGATTACTACATAATAGTTTCCGTCTTCTGTAAGGTTTACGGTTGCGGATTGTTCGGCACTATTATTGTTACCCACAAAGTAGCAAGGTGCGCCCTCGCCGATGGTTGCCGCTTCATCGGGAGAATTCCAGTATCGGCCACGCATTGCACCGGCACTTAAAGAGGAATCGGTCACATTTCCTGACCAGCCGTTGCCACTGTTTGCAGTTTCAAAGGCAAGCAATGGGCCTGCATTTACCGCACTATAGGTCAGCTCACCCGTTAAAAATCTCCCTGTTAAAACAGAAAATGTGCCTTCCGCACCGTTCAGTGTCGGAATAACCTTAAATTCGTATTCTGTTTCTGCATTCAAGCCGATAATTTCCATGGAAGTGGCTGTTGTTTCGCCAAAATATTCGTCATTGACATAAACAGCATACCCGATTTCGCCCGATGCCTCCGCGCCAAGCAATGCTTCGGACCAGGCAATGGTCATACCGGTTGTCTGTACATTAAAAGCCGACATTTCCGCATCCGAATCAAAATACGCTTCGTCCGAATCTGCTGCGCTTAAAGTGCTGAAAGTACCTGTCGCAACATTACCTTTGTTGCCCACCATATCCATTGCGGAAACAGTATAGGTATATTCGGTATCGGACGGCATGCCTTCAAAAGAAGCCTCTTCGCCGACAACTGTCAAGGTTTCTTCATAGCCATTACCCGAAACGGTAACTTCATAGGCGTATGCATCATTGTAAGCAACATTTTCAGAGATTGCAGCCCATGTAAGGGTTGACTCGGTATATCTCGCCTGCACCTCTACGCCGGATACTGCTTCAGGTGCAGTAAAATCAATCAATCCGGCTTCGCCAAAGGTGTTTGCAAATTCTGTGCAGTTAACCTGTGAGCCGCCATAATAGTTATTAAGCTGTGTAATTTTGGTCCAGTCATAGCCGGTTGCGGTAGACAGAATTAAGCCGTAAAAGCCTGCACCGGAGCCGTTGGTTACTTCGATATGAACGGTATGCACGCCAGGCTCTAAGGTAACGGTTTTACCCCAGTCCCAACGAGGATTTAGCGCCCAGTAATCACCATGCACATATTCCGTGTACCCGTTATCATACCCTGCATCTACCATATAATTTGCAGAAACGTGACCGCCACCTAAAGCATCGTCCTCCAGCTCACCATCAATATAAACATCAACGGTACCGGCATAATTGCTGAGATAAGGAGAGCGCGCGATGGTAACCAGCTGAAATTCCTGAGGCTCATTCCCCGGAACAATAATGGTCGCATTTACATCGGCGGTCTGCCGAACGCCTTTTGCATTTGTGTCCTGCAAAATGGGGTTGTTCAGATTACAGGATGTCATTTCCCCTGTAAAATTGGATTTGGAAGGATTGGTCGATGCAACCAGAAGATAAGTTAATTCACCATCTCCCGGCAAATCTGCAGCCGTTGCATTTTCCGGCTCCGCATTGAATGCAAAGCTGTCCGGCAAAGCGATAGGCTCATTTTTGGGTGTGCCGTTTTCGTCTAAGCCGTTTATCATTTTACGGAGATACGGTATACCCTCGGTATACACATCATCTGCTACAGTTTCAGCGAAAGCATTTATTGTAAATGCAGGAATCATGGTACAAACCATTACCAATGCCAAAACCATGCTCAGTGCTTTTTTAAACATGCAAAACTCACTCCTTATGTAATTTTTTTATATATTTTTATCGGAATTCTTTTTAAAATTCCAAAATCATTTTCTTGTACAATTCGTTTAGCATATATCTTATGGATTGTACATGCCTGCGTCAAATCAGAAAATTCCTGAAGCAGGATGACGCGTCCTGCACCCTTCCCGGTTGCTGTCTTTTGGTCAGGAAGACAGTATTTTAAAAGAGAAAGTGGAATTTTCCTTATATTTAGCACAGATAAGAACGGTTGAGTATGTTTTCAGACAAAGGTTAGCAACGCCTTTGCTGCCCCGGATGATAACGGGATTTCATTATCTGAGCTATGCAAACAAGGCAAAAGCCTTGGTGCAAACATTTTTATAAGCAGATGCTTTTTTCTTCACCTTGCCTGTATTTTATTCAGCCGATAAAGAAGTTAAAGTGAATCTCCTTTTCGTTTAGCCGATACTTCTCGGCAAGCTCGCTTCCGCAAGCGTTTGAGCCTAAGCCCGATACCTTGTAATCAATCCGTATGTTTGTGCTGTTATCCTTTGTAAGCTCGTGGGGATGCTCAGCTTCGGTTAAATTGTATGTATCATAATGAGAAACAGCAAATTCAAATGCCTCGTTTGTGCGGAATTTCAAACCATTTTTCATCTGAAGCCATTTGGTTTTTGTGTGATTGCCGTGTTCCTGCGGATAAACATAGTTTACATACTCTGCATCCGCGTCGCTGTTGTATATGCCGACTGTGGCATGGTGACACATATCAATATAATTTTCATGCTCACCCATTCCATAATAGGTAAACGCGTCATTTTCATAGGGTGTTTTGAATTCAAAGCCAAGTCTTGGCAACCAAATGCAATCTTCACGCACATCCCCCTTTAAATCCACATTGACCGTTCCGTCTGCATAGAAGGTAAATGTCAGGGTGTATCTGAAAAACGGCATATGGCTCATACCTGCAAGACAGCCTTTTACCACAACCATCCCGTTTTGTACACGGCAGTCATACACATTTGTACAAAGCAGATCCAGGCACTCACCGCGATCATAGCTCCAGTGATGGTTTAACGGTCCCCACTTTTTGGCTATGAACACATCGTTGTCTGTCGGCGCTCTCCAGGCTGTAAGCTTTACAATATCGCAAAGCTGTTGTTTGCCGTTTATAATCATGCTTTCCAGGTTGCCATGGCTCTTAGATACGGTATACGCAAAATGCTTACCTGTTATATAAATCTTCTTTTCGTCCTCGGTAATGCTTGCAAAGCCGGAGTGGTTTTCATATGAAGTTACTGTGGCATTTAATGCATGCTGACAAATCGCAGTTTCGTATCCGACCTTATCATAAAGCCGTACTGTAACATAGCAACCATATTCGCATTGTAAAGGCAATTCCAAATCAAGCGCAATTTCTGTGGTTGCTTTAGGCGGTAAATCCAAAACCATTTCCTTCTCGCTGACGGTTTTGCCGTCTGCCTGCACTTCCATTTTCAGCACGTATTCATTTAAGTTTGTAAAGTCATATAAATTGGTAACGGTAAGTGTTGTGCCCGAAAGCTCTGTTTGAATATACTGATATACCGCTTTTGCTTCCAGGGTGCCGGCTTTGAAGCTTCTGTCTGCAAAAACAAGTCCGTCGGCACAGAATCTTCCGCAGCTGAGCGGGTCATTAAAATCACCGCCGTACTTCTGAATGCCATCTTTTAAAATTACATGGTCTGCCCATTCCCAGATGCAACCGCCAATCAGTTTCGGATGGCTGTAGATAAGCTCCCAGTAATCAAATATATCCCCCGGACCGTTGCCCATAGCATGTGCGTATTCGCAAAGAAAATGCGGTCTTTTGTCCTCTTCATTCTCGGTATATTTTTTCATATCCTCAATGGACTGATACATTTGTGAATGGATATCCACATGATTCGGAAACCCGATTCTTGTGGCGTCCTCGCAATGAACAGGTCTTGTTTTATCCCGTTCATGTATCCAGTCCACCATACTTGCATGGTGTTTGCCATATCCGCTTTCGTTTCCCGTTGACCATATGATAACAGACGCATGATTTTTGTCGCGTTCAACGGTGCGGATGATTCGTTCCATATACGCCTCTTTCCATTCGGGACGGTTGCAGGTCCAGAACGGATTATCGCTGTCATACGCAGAAAAGCTCGGTGTGCGGAACACAAACCCGTGCGTTTCAAGGTCGTTTTCCAGAATCACATAAAACCCAAGCTCGTCGCACAATTCCAAAAATCTCGGGTGTGGCGGATAATGGGATGTTCTGATGGTGTTGATGTTTAGCTTTTTCATCAACTGCAAATCCTTTAAGTCATCTTCTAAGTCTACCGACCAGCCCTTTACAGGATGTGTATCATGATGATTTACGCCTTTGAGCTTCACAGAGGTGCCGTTAATCAGCAATTCGCCAAGGGGCGAAATCTCAATGGTTCTGAAGCCTGTTTTCTGCGAAATAATTTCGTTTTGATATTCAAACACCACTTCATACAAATATGGTTTTTCCGCATTCCAGAGTACCGGATTTTCCACCGTAAAGCTTACGAAATTTTCGGCATCCTTGGTATCCAAAAGCTTCCCGTTGTCGTAAAGCGAAACCTTCGCCTGTCCCTCGAAACGGACATTTATGTCGTTTTTATCGGTTGTGATTTCAATGTCTTTAATATGTCCCTTCGGGCGCGACAGAAGGTATACATCTCTGAAAATACCGTTAAACTTTAAAAAGTCCTGATCCTCCAGATAGCTTCCGCAACACCATTTAAGAACCTTTGCAGTTACGGTATTTGTGCCCATTTTCACATAATCTGTAATGTTAAATTCCGCCTGCAGATGCGAGCCCTGACTGTATCCCACATATTTGCCGTTAAGATATAAACTTACACAAGAGCATACGCCTTCAAACACGATATATGTTTCCCGTTCGGTGCTTTGAATTTCAAATTCGCGCTCATATACACCGCAGGGATTTTCGTTGGGCACATACGGCGGATCTACTGCAAACATATAGGACGCGTTCGGATATATGACTTCTCCGTTACCAATCCCATATCCGTGCATCTGCCAGCAGGACGGCACGTCGATTTGCGCCCAGTCGGATATTGTATCTTCCACATCAATATCCCGCTTGTAATACTTAAACTTCCACTTTCCGTTTAAAAGTGTATATGCCCCTTCGTTTTTGGGAATATAGTATGCCCGTTGCGGTTCTCTGTTTTCGTACACAGCATCGGGATTCTCGTAAAATCTCATGACATTCCTCCATAAGAATCAAGTCTTTTTTCTGTTTGTTTTTTAAGCTTTATTTTGTAATCGGCTCACAAAGTGGTGCTAAGGTCGAGCCGCCGGGTGCATCTGCCCCTGCATACGGTTTTGCACTCCATACATATACCTTCCGGTTATCCGAAATGGCGCCCACATATGGAGTAAGAGGCGTAATTACAACATCTTCGATGGATTCTACGCCCAGCATTTCTCCACCGCTTCCGTAATTTACCACAAAGAGCCTTGCGGTTACGGTTCCGTCACTTGAAAGTGCAAATTTATCCTCTCTCTTTGTCACTTCCACCTTAAAGGTTGTGCCGGCATCCACCAGATACAGGTTGGTCTTATCCAGCTTGGGATTGCTTGACATGTGATACGGTTTCCAGGTCGCGGTAGTTGTACTGTCGGGCAATGCAACCAAAGCATTTTCTTTATCTTTATAGGTTAAATGATCCACATACACATCTAAACGGGTGTTGTTTTTTGCATCGTAGCCCACAAGCGGATGATGTTCCGGATGTGTGAGAAGCTGTTTTGTATTTGCAGGTACGGTAACGCCGTTTAATGTATAATCGGTTGTATTCTGTAGATATCCCGTAATGTATGCACCCAAAAGACCCTCACCGTCTGTTTCATTTTCCACATAAGAGCCGTCCTCTGCATAAGTGAGGGCAAAGTTGAGCTTTGCATTGTGCAGTTGTGCCACATTAAAGCAGAGCTTAAATTTCAACGCCTCACCACATGCAGAAAACAGACTTTCCACACTAACCGGCGAGAATGCATTTAAGGTTGCCTCGGAAACGGTAATCACATCGTTTGCATGCAACGGAATCTTATGCACGTTTACAGCTTCTTTTCCGTTTACCGTAATGTATTCGGCAGTCGTACCGTCTGCTCTTGCCGTAAGACCTGCTGCTGCAACAGCATCTGCAACGGTAGGCGTTAAAATATCGTCTCCGAAAATATCGGTGCTGATTTTGCTTGCAACCACATCATATTCGGTTCCGTTTACCGTAGCCTGAACCGGCTCCTTGCTTAACACAACTTTTTCCAGATACAGAGGTCTTAGTATCTCTGCAGTTTCCTGCGAAATTGCAGTGGGACCTGAATAAATATCAGTGCTTGTGAGAAAAAGATTCGTCTCCTCTGAAGAAGGAACGAGTGCAATCATGGCAAGACGGCAATAGGTGTCGGACTGCTTTGCATACTGCACTTTAAATTTCTGATCTTTTTTAAGGGTTACGGTTGCACCGTCCTGCTTGGACCAGAAGAAGTATCGGTCTTTTGCCGCTTCTCCTGCAAAAGCTTCAGGTCTTGCGGTTGAGTTGTACAATACATCATCAATATAGAATTTTGCAGCACGGGTTGTGGCATTTGTCTGATCAAGGTCGGCACGCATAACCCAGACATCATAAGTGCCTTCCACCTTGGATTTGTATACCATAGACGGGCCTTTGCCGTTTTGCATGGCTGTATTTTGTTCGTCCCAGACTTTGTATTCATGCTCATTGTTAGCGGTCATGACAGATTTTGAAAGCGTACCCGGCCATACACTGTCTGCTTCATTTACAAATTCCGTTACGGGAATAAAGATGGTTCCCTCCGGAAATCTGCCCGTATCATAATAAATACCCGTCGTCTGCGACTGATTGCTCAGCACCGCATTGGAAAGCTTTTCGGTAAACATCTTTGCTTTAGCAGCCGAATAACGTCTGTTTACACCAACCTTTTGCGTGCCCGTCGCATCATAGTAGTCCTCGCCGTTGATTTCAACAACCAGCGCTGTACCTGCGCTGTTTGTGCGGAAACCGATAACAGGTGCATTCACCAATTTATAGGTATACTCAAATTCCTCGGTTTTTACGGTTGTGCCATCTTCTTCATAAACAAACGAGCCATCTCCATTTTGCACAGCAGCAACACCTTTATAGCTGATGTCACCGTTCAGCACAAGACCATCATAGTTATTGCCTGTATTATACACTGAAAATTTAAGACCTTTTTCCAGTTTAAAACCAAGGGCTTTTGCAATCTCTTCTCCGTTTCTAAGAACAAAAGATACCGTTTCCCCTTTGTAGCCTGCATATCCGGAATCAGCACCCGTGGAGCTATATGACAGGTCAACCGGTGCTTTAAGGAGATTGGGATTTTCAACCATTGCTTTGTGTGTCTCAAAGTTTCCGTTAGGCGAAATGATTTTTGCGGTTGTCGCGGTTTTGATGCTTGCATAAATATCCGCCTTTGCATTTTCTGTTGGCGGCACAACCAGAACAGTTGTCCCATTTTCACGAACTTCATTGGAAAGAATTGTGCTTTCGAGCAGGGCTATTCCCTCGCCTGCTTTGTCATACAAAACCGCACTGACCTTTGCGCCTGCCATTTCGCCGTCTGCAACGGTTTCAAGTCCTGTACCTTTTAAAAGTTCCTCGGTGGACACCACAAGACGGAACAGCTTTGTATCACTCAATCCGATTGCAGTAACCGGTATGGTAAAACTCTCAAAATCAGACAACAGAGAAATCTGTTTTTCCTCTTCATACGCACCATAGGTATACGGCTTAATTTCGTCTGCGGATAGCGGACGCAAAAAGCTTTTGGCAAGCACGGAATTTGTTCCGTCAAGAGCTGTTGCGGTTACTTTAAACTGAATATCCTGATCCGCAGGCACTTTGATGATGGTTTCAAAAGGATATTCGTCCACCACTACACTTTCTTCCTTTTCGCCGATGGTATAGTCAAAGGTTACGGATTTTGTATCCTCTGCCATTTTGGTGGTATAAATATAGGCATAATAATTCTCGCCATTAAACTGTAAAACATGCGCCTTACCGTCTTTAAACGCCTTACTTGTGTCGCCCAAAGTATTTGAAACGGTGTAGTCGCGCGCAAACAATGGCACATCCACCTCCGGATGTAAAACAACAGATACAATGTCCCTTCCGGGAATGGTTACCGTAAATTTTCCGTCTGTAATTGCAACGGTGGATTGGTTGCCGTCTTTGTCATAAAGGGTTGCCGTTTCGCTGTAAGATGCAGCGTTTGGAATTTTTTCACCGAGTGTAACGGTAGTGGTAAGCGGTTTTTCGCTCTCATTTACAAGGGCAACGCCAAGGGTATTTTCTTTTCTCGCAGTAAGATAGCTCACCTCAATGCTGTCCGGCTCAACAATCCCTCGGTCCAGCCACAGCCACATATCTTCTTCATCATAAAATTTCCCCGGCTTAAAACCGTACTGATTGGATGTAAAGTATGCATAGCCCGAATTGACAACAGAGGGAAATTCTATATTTTTCTCCGAACGCAGCCACACTTCATTGATCAGGAAATCTTCTAAAAGTCCTAAGAATACAGGGATATGATGCCAGTAAATCATGTTGTAGTCGGGACCGTCGTAGGGATAGCGTGCCTGCTTGTCATGCAGAAGATAGCGATCCCAATAATAGCCGCCATAGTTACCGAATTTGCCGACTATGGCATTTCTTGCCTGGGTCAGAAGAAATGCATCATCTGTGTACTCCGACATACGGAGCATGGTGCCTGCCCACATGTTCATGGTAATGGCATTGGCGTTTGCCGGCGTTGCAAAATGCTCGGTAGACATTCCTGCTCTTGCAGGTACCCAGCCCGGTGCAGATTCTTCCTTTAGTTTGTTCTGTGCATCCGATGCCTTGGTTACAACGCCATAAGGGTTGCCCACTCTCCATTGCACACCGTCTTTATGGAAAAACCATTTTGCGTTCCCGTTTGCTTCCATTCTTTCTGCGGTTTTAACGGGATCGACTGTATACGTTTTTGTGGCATAATCATTCTGGTAGCCCGTTGTCCAGAGGGTAGACATACTTAAATGCGCCGCCTCTGTTGCCGCATCTAAATATTTCTGCTCGCCCGTGACTTCATAAGCCTGAATAAAGGTGTTTAGCAAGTTATTGGAATCTTCCGGCACATAACCTCCGACAAAAGGTCTGTTGTTAAAGTCACTTTGGGGGTTGTTAAGATCACTTTCAATAAAGCTGTCTGCTTTTGCTTTCAAAGCATCTATGTATCTTTGATCGGGAAACATATCGTTCATTGCGTTATAACCTGAAACAGCCCCGAGATTTGAGGCAGCCGAAAAGCTGGCAAGACCTAAATTTAAAAGATACGGTGTTCTTCCCTGCGAAAACTGATACATTCCGATATATGCCGCCGGCGAAATGGTTTTATCCGGGCCGGTAAGCGGTGCAGGTGCAAACCGGGTATAAGACGCTTCGCCCGCAACACTTTTAAAATGCTTACCGCCTCTGGACAGCGCAAAAGCAACAGAAGGAACCAGTCTTTCCTCCAGAATCTGCTCGTTTTCGGTTAAGGCATAGCGCTGTGCAAGTTCAATGATATTGGACTGACTTACATACCCGCTCGCTTCCATATTATAAAAGCCCTTGTCTTTATCGTCCCAACCACCATAGACATCGTCCAAAACAAGATCCGTGGTATTATAAATGGCTTCGTTAATGGAATGATAGTAATTGGTTCTTAAGTCCACACAGTTATACATATCCTCTGCCACATGAACATAATTTTCATACCAATCGGCATTGTTATACACAATTCTGTATGCAAAATCGTATGATTCTCCTGCTTTAAACTGTGAACCCTTATCATTTAAAAGCGGTGCAACCAGCTGGCCGCGAACGTAGCCGTTCGGGGAACGGAACATCACACCGAATGCTGAATCACCGGGAGTTGCAACCCCTTGTCGCACATAAGTCGGATCCACCACAACCCCTTTGGTCATCGCATTTTCCCCTTCTCCGAAGGTAAAGGTTACCATGGGTGTAAACATCATGTATTCCGAAAGCACACAGCTGTCCTCGGGTACAAAATCCTTAACAAAGCTCAGCGGTGCAGTTACTCTGCTGAAAGAACCGTCTTCAAATTCATTGCCCGTAAAAAAGGCAAAGGAATACGCACCGTCTGTTTTCATGGTTGCGTTAAAAGTCGCCTTGGGTTCCTGACACAGTGCATCAAATTCAAAGGTTAACGTTGCGTTCAGATTATCGGAAGACATTCCTAAAACAATGGCATCTCCATTTCTTGTCATGGAGGTGGGAATCAGCCATTCCGGTCTGCCTGTTTTGTAAAATTCCTGTGTTGCACCAAATGTTACTTCTCTGTCAAAGCCCTCATAGGTTGCACGAAATACCATTTTCGAAAGGGCTGAAAGATCCACTAAGGGACGTTCGGCATTGTAGGGTGCCTCCAAAGCACGCATTGCAAGAACGCCCAATTCCTCGCTTCTTGCTTTGACCAAAATCCATTCATTATCCTTCTTCATATAGATTTCGTTCTGAACAAGTGAACCCTTCTCGCCGTTGCCCTGATAAAACACCATTTTCATTTTGTCGTTTTCAATGGTTTCGGTTTTGGTATCAGACATTGCCCGTGTTGCCCACAGGGGATACCGGGCAGGCACAAGCTGACTGTTGGTTCCGTCATCTGCGTAATATACCGCGTATTCCGCTTCAACATTGGAGGGAACATAATCTAAATCGCCGGTTATGATTACACCACCGCAACGGGCATAATAAGCAGAGGTATCCTGAAGATTCAGCGTATGCGTTCCTTCGTCAAAGTCATAGACGCCTGCTTCCTGCCACGCATAGCCTGATTTGCCGTGGGCACCGAAGGTAACGTCGGAGCGAACACCGTCAACTGCCACGCGGAAAAATCTTCTGCCCGGATGGTCATTCGGGAAGTCTTTAGAGCTTACCCATACTTTGTATGTACCCGGAGCTACAATGTTAAAATTCAAAACTGCATCGTCTGTTGTGTTTTCGATAAAAATATCGGAATCAACGGAAGTCGCAGATTTGCCTCTCATGGCATAATTCCCCTCGGGAATCCAACATCCCAAATCAAAATGCGCGCTCCCGTAAAAATAAATAACGCTGTCCGCGGTTATTTGTTTGCTTGTCAGGGAAGCGGTATACGTTTCAGCATCCCACCGGGATGTAAAGTTCAGGCTATCACAAAGAAATTCCAGCGGAACAAGTGCTTCGCTGTCTGCTGAAATTGCAGCTGCATCTAATTTCACGGGTGTGCCGTCAACCGTTGCAATATCAGACTTCAAAGTAACGGTCAGACGTTTCCCGTTTTTACCTGCGACAACAAATGTTTCATTTGCTTCATTCCACTGCACGGTTGCACCAAGTGCCTCTGAAACAGCGCGTAGCGGAATCAGAATTGCCGAGTCTGTAACCACAGGGGAAACCGCGGATACAAGTGGTGTTCCGTTTATCAATACTGTAACATCCCTTTGCTCTGCCATAATGGGAAGTGTAGCCAAAATTGAAAACAATATTGCAAAGCAAACCAGTAAAGCAACAAATCTTTTCAAAAAAAGCATCCTTTCTAACTTTTCATCCTATACAAGTCTTTTTTCTATTTCAAGCAGTCCTTGGACTGCACCGTCAAATGCTTCGGTGTCGACATAGCCGGTGGTGTTCCAGGTTCTGTCCGACAATGCCGGAAGGTCTTTTAAAACTCTTTTTATTTCCTGTTCATATGTACAGCTCCAGGTACAGAGCATACCACCGATAACACTGTTGTCCGGCTGAATTTCCATACCGCCGTATGCCTTTGAAAACTTTGCCCAGTTGTCCCATTTATAAAGGTTCCAGTCGTATCCTGCAACAGACCAATTCAAATCTTCCGCATCAGCGAAAGAAGCGGTGGGTGGCAGGATATACAGAGGCTTCCAGGAGGCGTTGATAATTTTAAAGCCGCCGTCTAAAAGCTCGTTTGTGGTCTGATAAAAGTTTTCCCACGAAACAACGATTGTGTCTCTTGAAATCTCTTCCGACCCCTCTTTAGGGAATCCCTCCCATACAATGGGCGTTCTTCCGAGAGAAAAACAAATGTCTATAATTTTCCTGGCAAAATGGCTGTACATACTTCGGGTTGAGGCAAACCCGTTTTCTTTCATATATTTTCGGCAATGCTTACAAGAAAGCCAGTTCTGATGTCTTGCCTCGTCACATCCTACATGAATATATTTTGATTGTTTAAAAATTTCGGCAATTTCAGTAAGCATTGCGCGGATGTCTTCAAAAATAGTGGGTCTTCCGATACACATAATGTTATCATTAAATGTAGCTTCTACGTTAATTGCGCCATCTGTCTCGCTTGATTTTTCAGTATCATATTCATTTCCGAAGCGATTCGGATAAACGGCATTTAAATGAGCGGAATGTCCGATTCCCTCAAATTCGGGAACAAGCTCAATTTCCGCATCTTTTGCGTATTCAACCAAAAAAGAAAGTTCTGTTTTTGTGTACGCCTTTCCCTTGGTTGCTGCCTCAGGCAAGCAATCCAAGGGAAGCGTCCACAGCTCGTTATCCGTAAAA
The DNA here is from genome assembly GCA_017410375.1 of Clostridia bacterium. Taxonomy (NCBI): domain Bacteria; kingdom Bacillati; phylum Bacillota; class Clostridia; species Clostridia bacterium. The sequence continues at coordinate 89,353 of JAFQQW010000066.1, forward strand.
TGAAGTTGTAAAAATTTAATCTTGTTGACATAACATAAGTCAACATAGGATATAAGGGTTTCAAAGGGATGAAACTGTCTTCCGAGATCAATCATAAGACCGCGGAAGGCGTTATCGGGTTTATCTGTAATTTCGGTATTCCTTAAAAGATACTGATCTCCGTCGCGTTCTAAAAGCTGAAGCAAGGTAGAAAGCCCGTAAGACGCACCGGCTTTTGTTTTGGCAAAAACGGTGTTTCCCTGTATCTCATATTCCTCTTCGGCTAAAGCTTCCTTGTGCTTAACATAAATTCCGCCCTCGCCCTCTTTAAAACACAAACCGAAAACCTTGTAAGCAATGCGTGAAAACGCCTTTTTACAGGAAGAAAATATATCGTCAGAAGCGATGCAGGGTAAAATATTTAAAACACCGCTTTCTTTGTAATGCTTGGGCTTTGGTATAATCAACGGAATCACTCCTTATAAAAAATCGCGAATATAAACCTCTGTTTTTTAAAAGCACCCTAGGGTTAAGGGTGCTTTTATTCTGTTGTTCTTATTCTTTCGTAATGGGGTCACACAAGGGAATCATTTCAGTGCCTCCGGGTGCATCTGCACCTGCGTACGGCGTTGTGTTCCATACATATACTGTCTGATTGTCCGAAACGGTGCCCACATACGGGGTAAGCGGTGTAATTACAACATCTTCAATGGTTGCTACACTCGTCATTTTTCCATCATTACCGCAGTTGATTACAAACAGCTTTGCGGTTACTGTGCCATCACTTGAAAGTGCAAATTTGTTGTCTCTCTTCGTAACCTCAACCTTAAAGGTTGTGTTTGCATCTACAAGGTAAAGGTTGGTTTTATTGAGCTTCGGTGTGCTCGAAATACGATAGGGCATCCAGGTTGCTGTTGTTGTGCTGCCGGGCATTAGTGTCATCGCGTTTTCTCTGTCCTTATAAGCCAGGTTGCTGACATTAAAGTCAAGACGATTGTTGCTGCTTGCAACAAAAGAGGTAATCTTATGTCCAGCAGGATGCGCAATGATCTGCTTAGAATTTGCAGGAACAGTAACACCGTTTAATGTATAATCGGTTGTATTCTGTACATATCCCGTAATGTATGCACCCATAAGTCCTTCACCGTCTGTTTCGTTTTCCACATAAGAGCCGTCCTCTGCATAAGTGAGTGCAAAGTTGAGCTTTGCATTATGTACAGCCGTAGGATTCAGACAAAGCTTGGTCGGCACACCTGTAGTATAGGAAGAACCGCATGCCGCAAACAGAGCTTCCACACTAACCGGGGAAAACGCATTTAAGGTTGCCTCAGATACTGTAATCACATCGTTTGCTTGCAAGGGAATCTTGTGTGCATTTACAACCTCTTTGCCGTTTACCGTAATGTATTCAGCAGTCGTGCCGTCTGCCTTTGCAGTAAGACCTGCTGCTTTGATTGCATCTGCAACGGTAGGTGTTAAAATATCGTCACCGAAAATATCGGTGTTGATTTCACTTGCAACCACATCGTATTCGGTGCCGTTTACAGTCGCTTTAACAGCATCCTTGCTCAATATAACCTTATCTAAGTAAAGTGCTCTTAATGCAACAGCCGTATCCTGCGAAATCGCGGTCGGGCCTGAATAAATATCTGTACTTGTAAGCGGAAGATCAATTGCCGCGTTGGACGGAACAAGTGCAATCATGGCAAGACGGCAATAGGTGTCCGACTGCTGTGCGCACTGCACTTTAATTTTCTGGTTCTTTGCAAGGGTTACGGTTGCACCGTCCTGCTTGGACCAGAAGAAGTAACGGTCTTTTGCACCTGTGCCTGCAAAATCATCGGGTCTTGCGGTTGAGTTGTACAAGACATTATCAATATAAAATTTTGCGGGACGGGTGGTATCATTTGTTTTATCAAGGTCTGCACGCATAACCCAAATGTCATAAGTGCCTGCAACCTTGGATTTAAATACAGCAGAAGGTCCTAAACCTGTTGTCATAGCCGCATTGTTTTCGTCCCATACTTTGTATTTGTGTTCATTGTTTACCATAGAACCACAGTCGGCAAGATTGCCGGGCCATACACTGTCGGACTCATTATCAAATTCGGTTACAGAAATGAAGATTGTACCTTCAGGGAATTTACCTGTATTGTAGGTTGAACCAATGCTCTGAGACTTATTGCTAAGCACTGCATTGGAAAGCTTTTCGGTAAAAAGTTTTGCCTTTGCGTCTTTATAGCGTCTGGTTACACCAATCTTGGTTGTACCGGTTTCGTCATAGTAGTCTGCACCGTTGATTTCAAGAACCAGTGCTGTACCTGCGTTGTTTGCACGGAAGCCGATAACGGGTGCATCAACCAGCTTATAAGTATAAGAAAACTCTTCCATTTTAATGGTTGTACCGTCTTCTTCATACACAAGCGAGCCATCTGCATTCTGCATGGCAGCGGTGCCTGTATAAGTGATATCTGCGTTGACCACAAGACCGTCAAAATCGTTTCCTGTGTTGTATGCCGAAATCTTAAGCCCTTTTTCCAGCTTAAAGCCAAGCGCTTCGGCAACCTCGCCTCCGTTTTGCAAAACGAAGGATACAGTTTCACCACTATAACCTGCATAGCCCGAGCTTGCACCTGTACTGCCGTAGGAAAGCGACACGGGTGCTTTAAGGTAGTTCATGTTGTCTTCAATGGTGATTGTAGCTGCCATTGCGGGAACAACCGAAAGAACCATGCAGATTGTAAGTAACAGTGATACTAATTTTCTCATGGATTTACACTCCTTAATTATTAAAATATGAAATGGGCGCTCCGTTGGGTGATGGAAAAGCTTATGCTGTCATTTTCCTTAAGCCTTGTGGTGAAAGGAGTAAGGCTCAAAACGCAAACATTCGGCAGGTTAAACCAAAGGCTCACTTTTTGAAAGCAGATTGAAAGCATTCGCTTTTCCGGAGCTTTTCAGAGGGGAGTTTCAGAAACCGGAGCAGAAATCAATTAAAAGGGCTAAAATGATTCAGTGGTTAAATAAATCATATCGGGTTCCGGTCCCCTTAGCACCTTTCTAAGACTCTCTGTCCCGGAAACTTTATGCATATAAACTTTTAAAGGCTGTATACCGCCGGTGAGAAACCGCGCACATCTATCTTGCGTGTGGATGAAGGACCGTCCGGAACGCTTCAAACGTAAGGAGTGATATCCGAAACGGATCACGCAGATGTTACGCGGCTTAATCCTGCCGGTTACGCCTGTTGCATGAAAATCGGCTGTGCCGATTGGAAACTTTCCTCAAAGTAGTGCTGCGGGATCGTATTCTGTCGCAGTTTATCATGCATTTTCTACATTTTTCTTGACACTTCCACCTCTTTATGATATAATTATATTGCATTTTATAGCGAGTGTCAATGAAAACATATTGCAAAAATATAAGGATATTGGAAATATGAGGAAAATACAAGACTTTTATGAATTGGAAAAATACCGTCCCGAGGACTACCCCTTCGTTGCAGCCACAATCGGGCACATTGATGTACAACCATACATAGACCGCGTAAATGGCTGGGATTTAAATCAATTCCTTTGGGTAACAGACGGCGAAGGCATATTTAAAGCTCAGGGCGAGACCTTTCAGCTCAGAAAAGGACAAGGGCTTTTTACCCGAAAGAATATACCGCACGGGTATGTACCGTTAGGCGACTCTTTTTCCACTTCCTGGGTTACATTTTTAAACGGCGACGGACTTTTAAAGCTTTACGACGTGGGAGATTGGTTTGTTTTTGACGTTCCGGATTTTCTGGAAAGCTCTCGTGAACAGCTATACGCTCTTTGTCAGACAGCAAAAACTCTCACATCCCGTGCAGCACACGGATACATGTGGGCAACAGAGCTTTTAGACGCCATCTCTGCCCGCGAGCTGTCGGCTACCGAAAAAATTCATCAATTCCTGGAGGAAAATTGCGGTTCGCCCATAACGTTGGATCAGATTGCAGAAGAAATCGGCATGGATAGATTTTCTCTTTGCAAATACTACCGTAAGGAAACCGGCGAGACCATTATGGACACCTTAAAAGCCATCCGCATACGGCGCGCCAAAAAACTGCTCCGCTACGGATTCGATCCGGTCGCGGAAATTGGTAGGCAATGTGGGTATGACAGTGTAAGCTACTTCATTAAAAACTTCCGGGAAGAAACCGGCTACACACCGCTTCAATATCGACAAAAAAGAAAATAAAACGCAGAAAACTGATATGCACCCCAAAAGTTAGACACTTTTGGGGTGCATATTATTTTTGCGTGTTTTCTTTTGCTTATTTATCCATAAAGATTATATCGGGTCTGAAGGAGCTTTGGGCAGCACTGTCCGGGAACATTTCCAGAAGCTCGGGAGAATCAATATTTAAAACGGTCTGATCCGTACCGCGGGCTTCGTTTGATACAACAACCGAATCGATGCTGTACTTTTTGCCGCCATGGCTGAATTCCACCTTAATCTTCAAGCCGTCAAGTGTCCCTGCCGCAACCTCAAAGGGAAACTCCGAAAGATTGCAAACCGCCCGAAGATACTTGGATGCACCTACGCCTGTAGGTCTAACCGTAAACGCCTTGAACGTATCCGGCACGGCAACAACCTTATCCTTTACACTTTCGGGATCGGGGATTTCGACATCCACATTCTGATCCGGCTTTGAAATGGTGAGTTTAAAGGTATGTGTCGTTACATAATCGGCAGCTTTTAAACCTTCAGGTGCCTGAATCTGCAAAACGGTTGTATCATCACGCATTTCATTTTTTTCGATTATGCATTCGTAAACCTTGCTCTCGCCCGTCTTGTTTTCGGTCATAACCATTGTAAGCTTAAGACCTTTGAGCAGGTTTTCTGATAAGTCGAAAGGATAATCAAAAAAAGGTGTTAAAAATCTGAGTGCAGTGCCGGAGCATCCCTGCCCTCTGTAAGTCACCGCAAACGGCTTAAAATCAGGAAGCTTGGATACATCAGGTGTGTTACTGTCTCCTGAAGCATTACCTTCTTCCACCTTATAGTCCTCAAATTTCCCGCTGGCAGGAATTATTTTTGCGGTTGTGCTGGTTTTAATATCGTGGTAAATCTCAGCAGGTGCATTCTTTGTGGGTGTTACAATGAGAACCGTTGTTCCGTTATCTCTTACCTCGTTTGAAATGATGGTGTTTTCAAGCAAAGCTGTGCCATCTCCCGCTTTCATGTGTAAAACTGCCTGCACCTTTGCACCTAACATTTCACCTTCGTTAAGTGTTTTAATGCCTATATTCTTCAGCAACTCTTCGGTCGGCACAACTAACCGGAAGGTTTTGGCATCGCTTAATCCGATTGCAGACACATTTATGTCAAAGGCTTTGAATTGAGGAAGTGAAGAAGTAATTTCTTCCTCCTCATATGTTCCGTAAACATAGGGTTTAATTTCATCGTCTGACAGCGGACTTAATACATTCTCTGTAACGACTGTCGTCTTCCCGTCAAGCCCTGTTGCAGTAACTTTAAATTGAATATCTTGATCGGCAGGCACCTTGATGATTGTTTCAAAGGGATATTCATCAATTACTACACTTTCTTTTTTGCCGTCGATGGTGTAGTCAAAGGTTACAGATTTTGTGTTCTGCGGTCTCTTCGTCGTGTAAATGTATGCATAATAATTTTCATCGTTAAACTGCAGGAGATATGCTTTACCGCCGTTAAATGTCTTGCAGGTGTCACCCATAGTGTTTGAAACGGTATAGTCACGGGCAAATGCAGGTGTTTTCACATCGGGATGCAATACAACCGACTGTATACCGCGCGCAGGAATGGTAACGGTAAATTTTCCGTTAACAATTTCTACCGTGGACTTGTTGCCGTCTTTATCATAAAAGGTTGCGGTTTCGGTATAGGTTTCATGATTCGGGATTTTTTCACCCAATGTGATGGTTGTAGTAAGGGCGGTATCATTTTCGTTTACCATTGCCAGACCTAAAACGCCGTCTTTCTTTGCTGTGATATAGTCAACCGCCACGCTGTCGGGCTCAATAATGCCTCTGTCAAGCCAAAGCCACATACCGTCTTCATCATAGAATTTACCCGGCGCAAAGCCGTACTGATTGGTTGTGAAATATGCATAACCTGTCTGCAGTACTGTGGGGAATTCAATATTTGCATCTGAACGAAGCCAGATATTGTTAATAAGGAAATCCTCTAACATGCCTAAAAATACGGGGATATGATGCCAGTAAATCAAGTTAAAGTCAGGTCCTTTGTAAGGATAGTCTGCTTGCTTATCGTGGAGCAGATACCGTTCGTTATAATAACCGGGATAGTTACCGAATCTGCCTACGATCGCATTTCTTGCCTGCGTTAAGAAGAATTCGTCGCCGGTGTATTTATAAATTCTAAGCATCGAACCGGGCCACATATTCATGTAGATAGCGTTACCGTTTGCAGGAGTCATGATATGCTCTGTGGTCATGCCCGTTCTTGCAGGCACCCAACCGGGTGCGGTTTCTTCCTTGAGCTTGGTTTCGCTGTCCTTTGCCAGCGTTACCACACCAAAAGGATTGCCCACTCTCCAACGAATGCCGTCCTTATGATAGTACCAGCCAAAGCCGTCATTTACCAGGGGTCTTTCAACCGTTTTTACCGGGTCAACGGTGTAATCTGATGTCGCATAATCGTTCTGATAACCGGTTGTCCAAAGGGTATACATGCTGTACTGCGCAGCATCTTCCGCCGCATCCAGGTACTTTTGCTCGCCTGTTGCTTCATACGCCTGTAAGAAAGCATTCAGCATAGCATTGGAGTCACCTGCAACGAAACCGTCAACATACGGTCTGTTATTAAATGAACTATCAGGGTTATCCATTGTTTCTGCAATATACTTATCGGCTTTCTCGATTATGGACGCAACATATCTGTCATCCGGCTGCAGATTATTCATTGCGTTTAATCCTGCTATACTCCAAAGTTCTGTATCGATTTCAGACTTTTGTGCTGCATAATTTAAGAAGAACGGCGTTCTGCCCTGAGACATACGGTATAAACCAACAAAAGTTGCAGCAGAGTTATATTCGTCAACACCTTTTAAAGGAGCCGGCGGATCCGGGAAATAGGTGCTGAAAGTCATGGTTCTGCCAAAGTGCTTTCCGCCTCTTGTAAGCAAATATGCCAACGAAGGAATTGCTCTTTCCTCTAAAATTGCTTCATTTTCTGTGAGCATATAGCGTTGCATCATTTCAATGATGTTTGATTGGGTTATATGATGCTCATGCTCCATGTAATAAAAGCCCATGCTCTTATCATCCCAACCACCGTACATATCATCCATAAGAAGATCGGTTGTGTTATAAATCGCCTCATTGATGGAATGATAGTAATTGCTTCTTATATCATTACACTTATACAAATCTTCTGCCACATGCACATAATTTGCATAGGCATCTTCGTTATTGTACAGAAGTCTGTAGGAGAAAGCATAGCTGTCCCCGGCATTGAAAAGAGAGCCTTCGCTGTTAAATACAGGGGCAACCAGCTGTCCGCGCGCTAATCCGTTAGGTGAACGGAACATCACGCCAAAGTCCATTCTTCCGGGGGTTGCAACATCCTGTCTTACCTCGGTCGGGTCAACAACCAAGCCCTTTGTGATTGCATTGTTGCCTTCGCCGAAGGTGAAGGTAACCATAGGCGTGAACATTAAATATTCACCCAAAACACAATCCTCTTCAGGAATGAAATCCTTTACATAGGTTACAGGCGCAGTAACTCTGTCGAATTCGTCATCCTTAAATTCATCTCCGGTGAAATAGGCAAAGGAATATGCGCCCTCTTTCTTCATGGTAGCATTAAACGTAACTTTTGGCTCAAATGACAATTCATCAAACGAATACGTTAAAGTTGCATCCACATTTTCAGAGGACATGCCCAGCACGATTTTATCGCCGTCCTTTTGCATGAAGGTCGGAATCAGCCATTCCGGCTTACCGCTTTTGTAGAAAGATTGATTTACTTTGGTTGATATTTCACCATAAAATCCATCATAATTCGTTTCATATGCTAATTTAGGAATCTCGGTTAAAGAGACGGCAGGTGTATCATATTTAATGGGTGCTTCGTTTGCACGCATTGCTAAAACACCTAAATCTTCAGATTTTGCTTTAACCAATCTCCATTCGTTGCCGACCTTTAAGAAAATTTCGTTTTGCACGAATCTTCCGCGCGGAACTGTACCCTCATAGAACACCATTTTAATCTTTTCATTTTCAATGGTTTCCGTTTTAGCAATATCTGTCATTTCTGCCTTAGCCCATGCAGGATACTGCGAAGGAACTATACCGTCTTCACTTGTGTTAATCGCATAATATTGGCCGTATTCTTCTTCACTGTCGGTAGGAACATAACTTAAATCTCTTGATAAAATAAGACCGTAACAGCGAGCATAGAAGCCTGATGTGTCTAAAAGACAAATATCGTGCTTACCTTTTGTTAAGTTATATGTACCAACTTCCTGCCACGCAAAGCCTTCTTTGCCATGGGCACCCAGCTTAACATCAGAGATTACGCCATCAATCGATGCATGGAAAAAGCGAGCACCGGGATTGTTGGTTTCAAAATCCTTTGCATATGCCCAAAGCTTATACTGTCCTTCAACCGCAATGTCAGCGGTAAGAATTGCAGGTGCACTTTCAGCCGGCACATCGCCAACACCGTCAGTTCTGCCTCTTAGTCCGGTTTCTCCCTCCAGAATCCAAACACCAAGCTCTCTGAAATGACTTGGGGTGTAAAAATAGGTTGTATCAGACACCGCCGGTTGATTATCCTGAATGGTAACGGTATAGGTTGCGTCATCCCAACCCACCTCGCAGTCAAAGCTTTCAGAAATAAAACGCAACGGAACCAGGGTTCTTCCGTCTACCAATACAGGCGGTGCATCAATCTCCACAGGCACACCGTCAACGGTTGCTCTGTTAGAACCAATGGAAATCACAATCTTTTTTCCTGTTTTGGATATGCCCGAAACAGATTCGTTAAATTCGCTCCAATTTACCTTCGCACCAAGTGCTTCAAAAATCGCACGCATCGGAACCATGGTACGTCCGTTCATGAGCATCGGCGGAACATCAAATGTAACCGGAGACCCATTTAACAGAACAGTAACCTGCTTTTCTGCTGCCACAACCGGCATTGCACCGAAAAGCGAAAACAAAACTGCCAAACAAACCATTAAAGCTATAATCCTTTCCATAAAACCATCCTTTCTATAACTCTTTTCTAATTTAATTTTATATTGAAAAAAAATCTCTGTCAATGAAAACATATTGGTAAAATATAATGATATTGAAACCCGAAATCAACTGTTATAAATTCATCAGCACCACCGCTAAAATTCCGATCATTACACTCAAAAACTGCGTTTTGCTGAATTTTTCCTTATACAGAAACAGCGAAAGCGAAAAGCTGAATACAATTCCCAGCCCCGATTTAATCGGAGAAGAAACCGAAAGAGGCAAGTAATTATATGTCACAAGGGTCAGCAAATTGTTGATTCCGTTAAATACGCCGGCACCTGCCCCATACAGCAAGCCGTAACGGATTGTCGCTTTAAAGCTGTTTCTTTCCATAAGAATGCCCAGTGCAAAAAGGACTACCGCCGCACCCCCTAACGAAAGAATCAGAAACTCATTTTTGTATGTATCGCCAAACGCGCCAAACTGCACTCTGCCAATAATTACAAGAGCTGCATTGGCAAGAACTGCAAGCACCACATTCAAAACCCATTTGGATGTGACCTTCTGCCCGTTTCCCTCGCCTTTTTGGTAATGCATCAAAAACAGAGATACTAAAATCATGCCCAATGCAACATACGTCATCGTCGAAGCCGACTCGTTTAAAATTAAAATACCGTAAAAAGTGGGAATCATAACCGAAAAGGAAATAAAAAGCCTTGTCAACGCAAAAGAGCCGGATTTTATTGCCACATAGGTACTGTAAAAGCCTACGGCATACATCAGGGAATTTAAAAGACCGTAGCCCCATATTTTACCGGGAAAATGCAATCCCCCCTGATCCGTTATGAAAAAGTACACCATCGCAAACAGGCAAATAATCCCGTTAAATACCATGCCGCCTTCGCCATGTTTTTCTCCATATCGTTTTATGAGCATTGCCTCCAACTGCTGTACCGCAAGCACGCAGGCAATTAAAAGCATTCCTGTTCCCATATAAACCTCCATTCGTGTTTCTGCCGCTTATGCAATCTCTATAATATAATTATATTGCTTTATATCTCTTGTGTCAATGAAAACATATTGCATAAATATAATAATATTGGAAACAACCGAATTTTGAACCCAGTTTCAAAAAATTTAACAATGGGGGTACAAAATAACGGAAGAAAAGAGAAAAACAAATATTTCTGAACAAATTCTAATTTTTTTATGCACGTTTTACTTAGGAAGGTCACCCCAAAAAGAAAAAGCCCTTTATCTAAAGGACTTTTAGGCAAAAAAATAACGAACCGATAGTTGAGATTGAATCAACTATCGGTTCTTTTTTGAAAGAGCCGAATGATTTAGATGCCGTTGTTTTATAGAGAAACAAAATGGTAAAAGCACCGCTTACATTGTAGGCGGTGCTTTATGTAGTTTTTATTTGTTTCTTATTTCATTCAAAAGTTTGATTATTTCTGCAAAACCAAGAAACATTGTTCCACTTATCAAAGAAGCACACCAATAGACAAAAGCGATAGCAAAGGAAAACTCTGTATCAGTATATGTATAATAATATCCTCTTTCTACCTCTACTGTTCCCAATACAATACCAGCAATAAATCCACCAATAAATACAATCCACGCTATAACAGTTAATGCTGTTGCAATAGGATTGTCTTTGTTAAAATGATTAAGAATTACATCTTCTGTTTGTTTGGAATATTTTTTAACTTCTTCATATTCTTCATCAGATACATCTATTGGCACTTTTTTATAATACTTGCTAGTTTGAGTTTGGCTATCCCATTCATAACAGGAAAACTCATCACTTTGTTTATTATCAGGTGAATATACTTTTTCAAACAAGCCCAAGTCAATTAAAGTTTTTTTCTTTGCTTCTTCCTGTTTTTTGTTTAGTTCTTCTTGCTTTTTTAATTCTTCCTCTTTTTTTGCTTCAAAAAAGGCTTTTAATTTTTCATTCATTTTTATTCCCTCCAAAATATGTATATAGATATTATAACAGAAATACATATAAAAGTCAATCCTTGTGAATACATTTTGAATATCTTTGTAATATATATTTTGATATTTATAAACATTATAATTGTATCAAGGAGTGAATACATTATGGCAAAAAGTGTTATTAAGATAAATAAAAAAGGTGAAGATGGTTATAAAATAATTTCTGTTCGCATTAAAGAAGGCACATTACAGAAAATAGATGATTTAGCAACTAAAAGTAATCGCTCAAGAAATGAATTGATAAATATAATACTTGAAAACTCTGTTGATGATGTAGAAATTAATTAACTATTGACCGCACAAAACGACTTGTGCGGTATTTTTTTGTCCTCCGTCACTTTAAAATTATAAACCCCTACTAAAAAAGCATACTGTATAAAAGGTTGAAACCTTTGGAACATTAGGTTAAAACCTAATGGCACTATTGCTAATGCGAACAATAAAAAATAAAAAGATACAGGATGCTTACTACAAATAAAACTTATTTGAGAAAGTTATAAAAGTAATAAAAAACAGAACGACTTAGAATGTCATCTAAATCGTTCTGTTTTGGTGGCAAATAACTTATTAAATAATACAATGCACCCCGAATTAACGATAGGTGCAATTACTCTGTTTTTTCAACATTATTTACTTTTTCATCTTTTAAGATATCCATCAATCTGCATATTACTTTTTTATCTAATTCGTTTGTTTCTTCTGCAAGTTCTTCGCGCTTGCACTCGTTCAACAAATTCTGTAGGTTATTTATTTCTTGGATGATACTGCTTTTGAAAATAAAAAATGACCGGCATAACCGGTCGTCAAATACAAAAGCGACTGACTCTCGTCAGCCGCTGTTTGCATTTACTCTTTACATTTTAGTTTTAATTTATCTTAGTCTTCAAATTTGACAAAAAGTTGTTGCGTTGTTTTTAACCTGTGCAAACACAACTTTACATTAATTTAGCAAATTTTTGTGTTGGGCCAAAATTGTTTCTTGCTTGGAAAATCCACAAAGGTTACAAAATTTCGTTCTTAAACCATGGTCACATTTATTATAGTTTAGGTAATGACCGATTATGGAATCTAATATACGCGAAGCAAACATTTCATTAGAACTTTCAAACGTTTTCTTTAAACTCTGAATTTCATCATATGAAAACTTATTTAAACAATTCATTTTCAAGTCTGCTAAAATCAATTTTGATGAAATCGAATCATCCTCCGTAAATGTTTTTTGTGCTGCAGGTAGTAAATGTTCACTATTAAGGGAAATAGCAACTTGATGAACCATACCTCTCGCCATACCAGAAACAAGCATATTAATAAATCTACGGGTTGCCTTTTCTACATCTTCACGACGGAATTTCTTTTTATCCTTTAATGCCCGCTCCATAACATACTCTATTAAGTCTTTTTCAACATAACCCATAGTATTAATAATAGCCTGAATCGAACGCATACCAAGTTTGTGCATTTCAGTTATTATTTCTAACTTTTCTTTCCCTCTTATCGCTACAGGATAATTTTGAAGTATTTGACCTAAAACCTCAATCGTTTTTAAGGCAGAGGTCACAGAAGCCATCTCTTTTTCTTTCTCTGAAATCTCAGTATCAATGACTGACTCGCCTTCGGTTGCCGTTCCATCATTTATTCCTATTTCGTCTAACCTTAACAATTCTTTTTCTTTGTTAGCTTCTACATTAGAGTCGCTAGCTACAGTCTTTGGAATAAGTGCATTAACAGCTTCTTTAATTTCATCAAAAATAGGATTGGATTTTTGGAAATCAAAGGCTTCATAGTTTTCAAAAGTAGCATAAGCATTCAGTAGGACGGTGTCTATAATTTCATTACTACCAGCAAAATGGCATACAAATATGATAATGTTACCATATGTTTCGTTATATAGAGCCGAACTCATTTTTTCAACTATGCTGATAACATCAGGATCCTTTAGGTTGTATGCTATATATCTTCCTGCAAAATAATAAAAAATATACGGATACTTAAATCGATAAACAGAGCCTTCTCCATAACTCAAGCGAATAATATTTGCCTCTATCATCTTAGCCAAAAAATCGGTTGCAGATAATTTTAAAAAGTAAGTTTCGCCTATTTCTGATATAGCATCGGTTAACTGTTCTTCAGAAAAGCTAGTTTTACCGTTTTTTAGCATTTCAAAACTCAATCTTGATAATACACTTTGGTCAATATTGTATTCTCCTGCTTTTGAATAGCTATCAGACACCTTTGATAAACAACTACCAATAAGCGATTCGTATAAAAAGCCATATTTGCTACCACTAAAGGTTTGTTTAAATGCATCACTATTTTGCAAGGTACCAATAATAAAAACAGGCAATGCAGGTATAAATGCAGCACCGTTACCTAAAAACGTATCTATTTGATTTCTAGCTATTTCTATTCGACTCGAAATTTCTTCTTCAGTCAAATCGTTTTCGTCCAAATGATACCATTTTGAAATCAGTTCTTTTCGTTTAGTATTTCCTAACGGCAATATATCATAATAGATTAATTGGTCTAACGAAGCAATATATTCTGACGTCAATATTGTTGGTAACTCCATAGAAGACGAAAGAAAAATTGTAACACGACCAAAAAAGCCGCACAAGAAATCCAAAACTTTTGCCCGTCTATCCTTGTTATATTTTATCAAATCAAAGTCATCAACAATTGCTATTCTTTTGTTTTTTGGTAATTGGTTGAAATCCTCTAAACAATCGGCATGGTATTGAGATACAAAAGTATTTTCGATCGTTTCTCTTATTTTACTTATATCAGAAGAAGTAAATGATTTTCCATTAAGAAATACACAACAAGAATCCTTTGCTTCCTCTATCAAAAACAGACGTTTTGCCAAAGCAGTCTTTCCACCTGTAGAAGCCCCTACCAAAATATTCAACGCATTATCTGACAATTCTTCAGCAATATTGGTTCGGATTGTTTTATTTCCTCTCTTTTCATTATGGTAATCACTTTTAACCAAATCAGGCCAAACAAATAAATCGGTCAACGTTACATCATCTTTTGCAAAATGATTTATAGTAATACCGATATCATTTGCTTCTGACAATGTTTTTTCATTTGGATGATATGTATTTCGAGCGGCCGAAATATTTTTATGATATTGATTACTTCTTTGTTCGCCTCTTTTATATGCTTCATTTGACCATATAAAATCAATCAAATTATAGTTTTGAAAAGACGAATCAAAATTAAGTACTGTAAAACCGCTGTTTTCGCTATAACTGTCTTGTAATTCCTTGCCGTGGTTGCAAAAAACAGAAAAAGAGGTTCCTTCTATTTTATAACTATCCCTTTCGTGCTCGTGTCCTACTAAAATCATATCCGCATTTGTACGAACATAATCAACAAATCCTCTTTTGTAGTCTGGGTTCAACCAGCCATCCGGATGGTGATACATACAAAAAACAACCTTATATTCATCCAGTTTTACAGTTGGGAAAAGGCTAGTTGGCATTATTATTTTACCTGGATTTTCCTTAAGAACTGACATCCATGATGTGTTCATCAAAAGAAAAAGCACCTTATTGTTGCCAACTGACACTTCTTTAGTTGGAAGACATTGCGAACTATCAATGTCATAATATGTTGCGAGGTTGTTATACTCTTGTTGCACACTGTTTACCACATTATAATATTCACGATCTATATTCGATTGCTTTGCAGATTGTATAAGTGCATTGCGTACTTCTGATGACGTGCTTTCAAAATCACAATCATGGTTACCAGGCACAAATAATATATTAACATCTGAATTCTTTTCTTGTTTAATGTATTCGGCGATTTCCGTTAACATATTTTTTGCAAGATCATATTGTTCTTTTTTGCCAGAATATGCAATATCTCCTGAAATCGCAATAATTACACTCCCATTTGATGGAAGCGAACTAACACACGCTGCTTTAAGTTTTCCAACCTTGTTGAAAATAGAATCTCTGTCGTTGTTTATATGTATATCAGAAAAATGAATAACAGATAGACTCATAAGCATCCCTCCTATATCGACATTATACATCAAAATAGAAGATTTTACAACAAAAATTGCAGATATTTAAATATCATTTACTTTTACAGTCCATTTTTTATTATTTAATGTCAATTTATATTCGCCTTTTTCAGTAAAGCATATAAATTCTGATTGTTTAGAACTTGTTTGTTTGTTTTCAATATATTTATGAATATATATTGTCTCTCCACCCACTCCTGTAATACCTAAGGGGACAATTTGTCCATTCGGATAAAAATCTGCTCGAACAATATATTCTTCTTTCATATTATCATCCTTTCTTAAAATAAATAATCTTATTATACAATATTGAGAGTGTTATTTTTGTCATAAATTGCGATAATATAAAAAAACATCAAGTCGCCGACTGAGCTACTCGTGTACTCAATCTCCAACTTGATGCCTATCCATAATTCCCATATTCACAGATGGGTGGATGTATCACTAATAGTATTTAGGTTTGAACAATCATCGGAATATTAACCATGCTTTGATTCCAAATTATTAAATGCGACTTACATTTAGGACAAATCACAATATAGTCTGCGCACATGTTATCTTTAGCATCCTTAAGCAACATAATCTTCGAATGATTAAATATATTTTTATTTGCAGCAAACGCAATATTTTTTGCTCCACATAAAGGATTAGGACATTTAAACCCTGGTAATTTGTATATTTTTTCTTTACTCATGCATTATAACACTTTCTTAAGACTATGAATTACACTAATAGCAACGCCTTGTATTTTAAGGTCTTGCACATAAATGTCGGGATACTCTATTTTGTTGGAATTACATGACTCCAAGAAATATTTTTTGCCATCATCAGTTTTCTTTAAAACCTTAAGATTATTCTTTCCTTCATACAATGCCACGACAATATCACCAATATTAGGTTTTTGACTTCTGTTGATAACAACATAGTCCCCTGGATGTATCCCTGCATCTATCATAGATTCACCTTTGGAAATAAGAACAAAAAATTCTCCTTTGCCGATTAATGATTCAGGCAATCTAATATATTCAATAATTTCTTCGCTTTCCTCTTGTCCTTCTCCACATGCGACATACCCCAAAACCGGCATTGAATAAGATGAATGCTCTTTATCCATACGATATGTCTGAATTTGACGCCGTCCCTTATATGCAAGCACTCCATCATCGTTTAAGGACTGCAAATATCTGTGCACAGTAGAAAGAGAAATACCGGTTTCTTCTGCTATCTGTCTCAGTGATGGGGATTCCCTATAGTTATCAAAATAAGAATCAATATAATCAACTATTATCTTTTTCTTAAAATCATCTTTAATACGCATGAAATCTCCTCCATACTGAAACATTTTGTTTCAGTATAGATATTATAGCACTACGATATAAAATTGTCAAGTACTTTATAGAAGTTATTTGATTTTAATTTGTTAAATTTAATGTAAGAACTAATCTTAGTAAACCCTCCTTTGGAGATTAATTTTTTTGTTTATAATACTCACTCAATGCTCGTTTTTCTATATTTTCTTTCCATTTCTCCATTTCATCTTCATTTAGACTAGAAATCGTTTATATCCTGCTCATCATCGCTCGCTATGAAGAGTTCAACCACAAATTCATTCATTGATACCACATCTCATAACTTCATATTATAATTTCAACTTAAATAACAATGTACTTTCTGCTTTTGTGTATAAAAAACGACCGGCATAACCGATCGTTAAACACTAAAGCGACAGACTTTCGTCAGCCGATGTTAGCAACACTATTTTCTTCCGCTATCTTTGCATTCATTTCTTTTATGTATGTCGTTGTTTCTTCAATAATGTATATTGTAAACGAATCCTTTTCTTTGCTTAGCATTTCTAAAAGTATCTTAACAAGTTTATCAAGGTTTTTCACTGTTTCTGCTATATCGTCATGACTTGACACGTATTTATAATCAAATACAAGACCGTTTAAAGTATGATACAACTCTCGCTTCTCACTATTTTCAACCCTTCTATACGCGGAAACAAAGCATTCTAACAACTCGTCATCAAATGAAACTACACTTTGACTACGAAGGTTTGAATTGTCGACCAAATCAGGCGATTTTAAGTATTCTATAAACTTACGCCGATATTCCCATGCTGCCTTTCTGTCTCGCATTCTTTCAATTTCTTTGTATAACACTTGGGCATGCTCACACAATTTAGATACATGTTCGGGAGTCATAAACGATGAATTCTTGGGCTCTGTTAACCTCCCAGCCTTAATTTCAGCTTCTCTTGTTCTAAACCCCGAAAGCAATTTTTGATAATCCACATCACACGGTAAAGGGATTTTATATTCATTTAACGCCTGCACTCGACTAAGCAAACTTATAATTTCCTGACAGCAAAGCCCACCGGTATATCCGAGCTCAAGTGCGTCTGGCAAACCTTTGGATATAATCTCATCATCCAAATTCCAAAAATCCCAATTAAGAAAAATCTCATAATAAGTAACTGCTTTAGGCTCAAAATGTACTCGCAACGAATTAATAAGTTCCTCTTCGTCCCATATCCCTTCAACACTCCATTTTTGAAGCGGCCTTAGTTGATACGATAGCAGTAGTTTGCTGTACTTTTCTTTTGCATTTGTTTCTGCAAACATATACCCATATTTTTCGTGCTTCACATAATTATTTGCTGCTGTCTCGAAATGTATGGCCCCGAACGAATATAAAATTTGAGCCATTTTTTCAGTTGGAATAGAACTCCTTTTCCAAGTACCATATATCCGTTCAAAAGCAATAATATATGTTTTGAATGTTCTAATATTCTCATGTTTGCTTTCACTAAAAATTTGTATTAAAACGTCTAAATTTTTCTGCAAAAATTCGACATATCCAGCGGTCGTTTCTTTATAGTTTTTCACAATCTCCGTGATTATATTTTTGTAATCAGAAACTAAATGCACGGTGCGTGATATAACTTTTTCCTTGAAATCATTATACTTGCTGCCAAATATATGCTTTTCGTCTGCAACAATTATTGTTTTGATGCCTGCATTTTCAGAATATTCATTTATAGCCCCTAATAATTTTGTGCTATCAACGTTGCATCTTTCGAAATCATCAAAAACTAATACCAATTTCTTGCTGATAATTGTTTTTTCACAATAACATTGTATTTCAGAAGAAGGCACAACGAAATCATATAAGTTAATAGATAACGCAGTGTTTATTCCCTTCGCAAAATTCGAATACTCGCTCAAAGCGTATGCAATGGATTTAATGCGCTCTTTGATAGGACCTATTACTTTTGCAGTACCACTTGCATTTTTGCGTAAGATTTGTGCGCAAAAAACGTTTTCTTTCACTTTTTTATGAAGCTGTTCTACAGTTTCTATACCAAAAAGAGAGATTGTAACAACAATGTATTTTTCACCATTATTTAATTCGCGAGCAATTTCCCTAATCAAATAAGTTTTTCCACAACCCCACTGTCCCGTAAGCAAAAGGGCTCCTGCAGATTCATTTGAAGAAACGAACTCACATATTTCCTTTTTGACATCCATGAAACTTTCCCCCCCCCCACTACTTTTATACGTCCTTAATTTTTATTTCCTTAAATTTTCCCGTTTGTACCACTTTAGAGCGTTCCGCTCATAAATCTCTCGCTTATTTTAACAACATTTTTCCGCAAAATAGACGAAAACCGCTCTATGAACTTTTATAAAACTAGGATTTTCAAGATATCCATAATCTGAACATACTCTATTTCTGCGGCATACGCAAACTGTTTTCGGTACTTGCCCCACATAGCTCTCAGTTCATCGCTTTCTTCAATGTTTTTCAATATATCAGATACATTCGTGATTTGATTAGCAGTACCTCGATGTGCGGCAGTAGCTTTCAGCGCTTCTTTAAATAAAACTTTATCATATTTTTGAGCAGTGGTAAGTATGTAAACATCATAAAAATCTCTGGGTCTGGTATTAAATACCCCTCTTCTGAGAATGGTTTCAACTTTTTCAGCCATAACAGTTTCAATGTTATACGCCCATAATTCATAATACATATCATCATTAAAAATTTCCGTAAATCTATATGGGATTGCACGAGGCGTAATCACATCACCTGTAGACACATCAACACTAAGAGATATCACGAGAGTCTCAAATTTTGCATCCAGCATTACCCGATAACCACCATATATATCATCTTCTCGAATAGGCGAAATTTTACCAACCTCGAAACAGATGCCATCATCACAAGAAATTTCACAAACACTTTCTAATGCAGAACGAATTGACTCCGTCGTAAGAGGTAAATTTTTGAGGGTAGTGTCCAAATCCATTGTTGCGCGGTTATCAAGCCCTACAATTGCAGCAACAAGCATTCCGCCTTTCATCACAAACTTATCTTTGTATTCAGACATCGAAAGTCGTACTAACAAACGTTCAAACATATAGTTTTGCAATATTACCTGGGCAGGAATATTTTTTTGTTTTGCTATGTTCCTTATTTTAGCTTTTAAGCTCATTGCATTACTCACAACAACACCTCCAGATATTGACGAACAAGTTTTTCCACTCTTAATTTTTTTGCATACTCATTTAGTTTGTTCAAATCTTTTTCGGGATTAGATATATACATTTTGAGCGCTGATAAAAATGTTTCTGTTCCCACTTTATTACGGCTACGGATTATATCGCATATGGTACGTTCCATATCATATGCCGGCACACCGTTTCCCGCCACCGTTTTTACTACTGTTTTCCCTAATGAAAACAGTTCTTTTTTTATATAATATACTTTGCATTCCGACTTAATTGATTCGGACGGAATACATCCGGATGGAGCAGTAACTGTATGCTCAAAGGGGGTTCGATCTGAAATCCCATGTAAAAATAAAGCCGTCTCATGTGAAAAAATAATTTTTCCGGAACGCTTGCTGATGGATAAAAGTTCGTCCTGCATATCATCAGGAAGAATATATTGACCCCTTGCAATTCTTTGAATTTTGTTTTCTTTACACATTTTACAAAGCACCGCCTTGGACACACCATGTTCTGCAGCGATTTTGGTTTCTATAATTCCACCATTATTTTTTGCTATATTAATAAGCTCTGCCATACAATTCATACAATCACCTCTTCGTAACTACTCTCGTAATATTATACTCCAAATTACGACGTAAGTCAATGTTTTCTTTTGTTTTTATAGCCTGCCTAATTGTAAATTCAGTTTCACCACGTCGACACACCAAAAAAATTAGAAATTTTGAGCATGTCCGACTTTTCATTACGCCGCTAAATACGGCAATTGCAGCCTATTTTGGTTTGTGTCAAATTGTAGCACAAACCTCTTTTGGATATGCACGTATCCCGAGAAACGGAAATCTATATATTGGTTTTCCGTTGGATTTGGAACGGAACACCTATTGTATATAGTCACTTACGTTCCAAGCGTACACGTGTGTGGGAAAGGCTAAAAGCCATGCCTTTCCCCACTACGAACGCCGGACTGAAAAAATTTTCCATGAAGCTCGAATACAGTTGCGTATCCGCGTGATAAAAGGGAGGTTAGTGCTACAATTTGACACAAACCAAACCCAAGCCTTCGTGGTCAACACTGCGGAGTCTTTTTGTATGCTCCAAAGGAGGCGGTGCTTATGCTTGCAGTATGCCCGTATGAAAACTAAAATAAAAGCAATGAAATGTTAATTGAATTTTTTCACTTCTGAATTTTTTATTTTTGCTGAACAAAGATGCTTCTCTCATCTCACAACCGGATAAAATAGTGTTGATTTTTGTTCTCATTGAAAACGCCGGAAACATCTTGGGGTGTTTCCGGCATTTCCGTTTTTGAGCATAGTCAACAAATTAGGCAACTCTGAAGCCTCTCTTGTGGTAAGCCTTTCCGCTTTGTTGTTTCTTATGTTTCTCATTTTCTTTATATATAATAAAAATATAAGAAATAATAGAAATAAAGCAACGCAAACACATATACGCGCACGTAAGAGTTTTTTTGCGTTAAGAAACAGCAATCGGAAATATGGTGTGATTTGTCCAACATTGTCACAAATGTCACGGCAATCTGTTATATGATAATATCCTGAGGAATTGAAAGTTGTGGCCGGTATCAAAAGATGTCCGTTTTGTCCAGTGCATCTGTGTTACAATGATAATGTAAAACGAGTGGACTGTTTTGGACTTAAATGGACTTAAATGGACTTGAATGGACTCTCAATATTTGTTAAACTACATAATAGAGAAATATAATCTTAAGCCTTCGGAGTAAATGTGCTTCGGGGGACTTTTGCTATAAGAAAAAGCGAAGTGAAACAATATATAAAAAAGATTCACCCTGGGGGCGGTAAAATCTTTGGGCCTTTTTTCTCGGTCAACGGGCGCCCCCCTTCACGCAAAAATTCGCAAAAGTTTTCAGGGGAATAGGCATAAAAGACTTGCTTTCTTTGACATTCAGAGGTAATATGTGACCACACGAATGAGAAAGACGGTGCGAATATGAACGACAAATTTTTTACAAAACAGAACTGTGACCGTTGCGGTGGTTCATTGGAAAAAGGTCGAATGATGTCTATGTTCAACCAAAATTGCCTTTGTATGGGCTGCATCGCCAAAGAACGGAAGCATGCGGACTACACCCAAGCATTAGAAGCGGATATGGACCAAATACGCAAAGGGAACTTCAATTTCGAAGGAATCGGATTTCCTGCGGTTGGAAATTCTGAAAAAGTGGAGTAAAATGGTGTAGAATGAGGGGTTGACTTGTGATATCATTATAATCGGAGTCGAAGCAAAACAACTTTAACACCATAAATTGCTTGCATGTGTCCTATAAGAGTAGCTTAAATAAAGGCTTAGGACACATAGGACACGAGAAAGTACATTATAGCGAAAATTAAATTGAAAAATTTTCAGCAAAAGTAATATTTTTTAATACATATATGTGAAAATAGAATTTCTGCTGTCCTATGTGTCCTATGATTTGGATACCTAAAACCATAGAATGATACCATAAAACTATGGTATAATTACAATGGTTTCATTCTGAATAATCGGAAAACGGAAAACTGATGCTGTTTACGTTTCAAATTCAGAACGGAAAACTGCATATAAATATAGATATTTATTTGGGCTGTTCATGTGTGTAGGGGAAAGGCTGATAGCCTGGCCTTTCCCCCACACGAACAATGGACCCGGCGGAATTCTGTTTAGGTGGCGAAAACCAAACTTTAGTGCCGATAAATTTACAGTAAAATCCACTTGATTACAGTTTGTTCTTCGTGCTATGATACAGTCAAACAAAACTTAAGCCTTCGCAGGTAAAACTGTGGAGGCTTTTTATATGCCCGAAAGGAGGAGATGCTTATGATTGGGGTAATGTAAAACGAGAAACAAAAACACTCCCGGGTTAATACCCCCTTTGATTTTTAATTTTTTTGCATAAAGGGAGCCGCCCGTTGTTCAAGGCAATACCCGTAGAGATTTGACCGCCCCGGGGCAGAAAGGAAATGTTATGAAATTAGCAATGCAGAACCAAATCAAAAATTTAGCGTTAAACGGTCTTGGCTATAAAAAGATAGCTGATATACTCGGCATCTCTCCCGATACCGTTAAATCACATTTACGCAGGCATCCGGCAGAGAAAAGCAGTTTAGTCTGTCAGCAATGCGGTAAGCCCATTGAGCAAAGACCGAACCGCAAAGAAAAGAAGTACTGTTCAGACAGATGTCGCATGGCGTATTGGAACAGTCACCAGGAGCTTGTCAAAAAGCAAGCCTATTACACTCTGGTTTGTAAATGCTGTGGAAAGGAGTTTGTAAGTTATGGCAACAAGAACCGTAAATACTGTAACCGCGAGTGCTACAACCGAATCCGCAGAAAGTCCGCTTGATTATAAGAGCGGGCTTTTTTCATACCGTTTAAGCCTGTCACTTTTAAAAACTATGCTGAAAAACAACATCATCACCGAAACCGACTACAACAAGTGCCGCAATACATTCGCACAAAAACACGGCATATCTTTGTGCAGTATTTTTGCCTGAAAAGACTTGCTATTTGTTCGGTTCAGAGTGATATATGTAGTACCCAAACTATGATACAAAGGAGAACCGACATGGAACGAAAAATCAGACAAGTTAAATTTCAAACCTTGCATATACCAAAGCTGACAAAAGTTGCGGCGTATGCAAGAGTATCTTCCGGCAAAGAAACTATGCTGCATTCTTTGTCCGCTCAAGTCAGCTTTTACAAAGACCTGATTCAAGAACATCCCGGCTGGGAATTTTGCGGAATGTATGCAGACGAGGCTACGACCGGCACTAAAGCCGACCGAGAGAATTTTGTTCGGTTGCTTAATGACTGCAGAGCGGGAAAGATTGATATGATAATTACAAAATCCATTTCCCGTTTTGCTCGCAACACGCTTACATTGCTTGAAACGATAAGAGAGCTTAAAAGCATTGGAGTGGATGTATACTTTGAAGAACAAAACATTCACTCCGCAAGCGCCGACGGTGAACTGATGCTCACCATCCTCGCCTCTTATGCCCAGGAAGAAAGCTTATCCGCAAGTGAAAATCAGAAGTGGCGCATCAAGCACAATTTTGAAAACGGCATACCCTGGAGTGAAAACATATTCGGCTACCGATACCGCAAAGGTGTGTTTACGGTCGTCCCCGAAGAAGCCAAAGTTGTAAAGCTCATTTTCGAGAACTATCTTTCGGGTCTGGGCATTACCGCCATTATGAAAATGCTGAACGAAAAGGGGTATGTTACAAGATACGGCAACGCATGGAGTGATAAAGGCGTATCCATTATTCTTCGAAACTACACATACACCGGCAATCTGATATTACAAAAGACATACCGCGAAAACCATCTTACCAAACGCATCCTAACAAACAACGGGGAGCTACCGAAATACCATATAGCAAACAATCACGAACCAATCATTTCTCTTGAGCAATTTAACGCTGTGCAACAAGAAATTAAACGTCGTGCCGAAAAATACAGTTCGAAAGATTCTGTCAACAAAACATACCCATATACAGGACTTATGGTATGTGCCAACTGCGGAAAGCGTTATCGCAGAAAGATACGGCCAACCGGTCCTGTATGGATTTGCACCACCTACAACACCTACGGCAAAAAGCATTGTGCATCAAAGCAGATACCCGAAAGAATCTTAAACGACATAACATTGAAAGCAGTAGGGACTTTAAATGCCCTTCACAATAAAATAACGGCTATACACGTTGAAAACAATAACAAGTTGATATTCATCTTCAAAAACGGAGAAGAATCCGTTAAATTATGGACAGGCAACGCAGAAGAAAGGAGCCAAGAACATGAATAAGAACATTACCGTTATCCCTGCAACCAGGAACATACATGCAAGAACGCCTAAAACGGAGGCTCCGTACAAGCGAAGAGTTGCAGCATATGCAAGAGTTTCCACCGACAGCGAAGAACAGCTCACAAGCTATGAAGCGCAGGTGCATTATTACACCAACTACATTCTTTCAAACCGGGATTGGAAATTTGTGAAAGTGTATACGGACGAAGGAATATCTGCCACCAACACAAAAAAACGAGAAGGTTTCAACACCATGATAGAAGATGCACTTTCGGGAGAAATAGACCTTATTGTTACAAAATCGGTAAGCCGATTTGCCCGTAACACTGTAGATAGTTTAACCACCGTGAGAAAACTGAAGGAAAAGGGCGTGGAAGTATACTTTGAAAAAGAGAACATTTACACCCTTGACAGCAAAGGCGAGCTTTTGATTACCATCATGTCTTCCCTTGCCCAGGAGGAAAGCCGCTCCATTTCCGAGAACGTGACCTGGGGTCAGCGGAAACGATTTGCAGACGGCAAAGTCAGCCTGCCATACAAACAATTTCTCGGCTATAAAAAGGGCGAAAACGGTCTTCCCGAGATTGTACCCGACCAAGCGGAGCTGGTAAGGCGGATTTATCGTATGTTCATGCAAGGAAACGCGCCGAGCTCCATTGCCCGCAAGCTTACCGAAGAAGAAATCCCAACGCCCGGTGGCAAGACAAAATGGCAAAGTTCAACTGTGAAAAGCATACTACAAAATGAAAAATATCGCGGTGATGCCCGACTCCAGAAATCTTTTACGGTGGATTTTCTGCAAAAGAAAACCAAAATAAACGAGGGCGAAGTGCCCCAGTATTATGTGGAAAACAGCCATCCCGCAATCATACCTCCTCAAGAGTGGGACATGGTACAAGCCGAAATCAAACGGCGAAAAGAAACGGGGCACCGCTTCTCCTCTTCAAGCATTTTTTCATCCAGCATTTTCTGCGGTGATTGCGGCAGTCCTTACGGCTCAAAAGTGTGGCACTCCAACAGTAAGTACAAAAGAATCGTTTGGCAATGCAACAACAAATTCAATGGCACTTGCAAGTGTACCACGCCCCATTTTTACGAAGAGGAGCTCAAAGAACTGTTTCTGCACGCCCTCGGCAAGATAACAACATTTAAAGAAAGCATATTAGAAGATTGTCGTCTGATGCAACAAACCCTTTCAGACTGCACAGAACTGGACACAGAACAAAAACGCCTCACAGAAGAACTCGAAACAACTGAAATTCTTATCCGGAAAAGCATAAACGAAAATACACGCCGGTCTCAAACCCGTAACGATCGCCAACAACTTATGGAAAAATACGAAACCCTCAAAAGTCAATTGGTTGCCCTCGAAACGGAACGTCAAAGAAAAGCTGACCAAACTTCAGCAGTAAACTCTTTCATTCGCACACTACAAAAACAACAAACGCCCTTCACTGAATTTGATGATGACCTCTGGCACACTCTTATAGAACGCGTAACCGTAAACGACGACGAAAGCGTCCTGTTCAAATTCAAAGGCGGCATGGAAATAGCTACGCAAAAATAAGAGTCTACCGCACAAAAACATATGTTTTTGTTGGCAAAATTAAAAATTTATGATATAATATAACTAACGAATCATGAAAGAAAGGACGGCTGTTTATGTCAGGTAAAAACAAAGAACTGTGGTTTTCACCAAACGATATACATAATTTAAACGAAAACAGACTGATTAACATTGAAAAAACAACCCTTGACGAAGACTTTGCTATGCACTGGCATGAGCATTTTGAAATAGAGTTTATTATAGGCGGATTGGGCAAAGGAAAAATTAACGGCGTCGAATATAACCTGACCCCGGGAGACATCTATATTTTAAGCACTACCGATTTCCATGATTTATATAACAAAGAAAATCCGCTCACCCTATATACCTTAAACTTTGAGCAAAATGCTTTGGAATACGAATTGTCCGAAAAAATTCTTTCCAACAAAAGCGGAAATTTGTTTTTTCATTTAGAATCCTCCGAATACCAATGGATGAAAACCATTTTTGATATGATATATCAGGAGCTCACCGTAGAAACAGAAATTCGAAAAAAATGTGCACAGAATTTATTAAATGCAGTTGTTTACTTTTTGCTGCAACACACAAAGCTATCCGATGAAAACGTCAACACTGAAAAAACACATATTTCTTTGGCAATTGCATATCTGGAATTGAATTTCAGAAAAGAAATTACATTGGATGAAGTTGCCGATTACGTGGGATTGAACAAGAATTACTTATGCTCTCTGTTTCATAAAGAAACGGGTAAAAAAATGGTACGCTATTTAAATGATCTGCGCTTACACTACAGCCGTAAACTGCTACGTTCTACCTATTTATCTGTCAGCGAGGTAAGCTCACATTGTGGTTTCAAAACCCTATCCACTTATTTACACGAATTTAAATCCAAATACAACGAAACCCCTCAACAATACCGAACTCGAAAAGCAAAATAAAAATCCACCGGCATAGCCGGTGGTATTTCATTTTCGGGCATAGCCCTACCCTTTACTGGCAACGCACAAGTGCGTTTTTTATTGGCCTGCCAGCCATGCAACTATTACTTGCTCCCCATAAATGGGTTGTTTCTTCGCAGGCTTCCCCTTGAGGGGCGATGATTGCCAGTGGCAATCGATTATCGCCGACCGAGTCGGCAGACGAGACAGCAGTCGAGCAAAGCGAGACTGATGAGGCGTTGTAGGGAACGCCCTGCGTGGCGTTCCGCGGAATGACACATAGGTCATTCCCTACGATTTCCACCTCATCCACCGCTAACGCGGTCCCCCTTCCCCTCAAGGGGAAGGCTTCCGACATATTTTGTTTGTACTATGCTTCAATCTTTCAACTCGCACCGCGTTCTTCTAAATTTTTATTTATTTCTCTTTCATCGGTTAACCTCTTTTGAACCACGCGACTATTGAAGTAGTAAAATAAAAGTAGACACATGGAAAACCACCATGTATCTACTTTTTTGTTTTTGTGTTAAAATAATTGTGGAGGTGTTTATGTTGAAAAAAGGACAAACAAAACGAATTTGGACAAAAGAACAAAAGCTATC